>NZ_JBFTML010000037.1:0-49227 GCF_056396925.1 Pseudomonas sp. 05N433
GTGCATGGCATCAACGGCGGAATATGCCTATAATCGCCGCCACTTTTTGGTCAATCCGGCCAAGTGTTTTTGGTCAACTAACGGGGGCACCGCCCAATGAGCTACAGCAAGATTCCGGCTGGCAAAGACCTGCCGAACGACATCTACGTCGCGATCGAGATCCCGGCCAACCACGCGCCGATCAAATACGAAATCGACAAAGACAGCGACTGCCTGTTCGTTGACCGTTTCATGGCCACCCCAATGTTCTACCCGGCCAACTACGGTTACATCCCGAACACCCTGGCTGACGACGGTGATCCCCTCGACGTGCTGGTCGTGACTCCTTACCCGGTTGCTCCAGGTTCGGTGATCCGCGCGCGTCCAGTCGGCATCCTGAACATGACCGACGACGGCGGCGGCGATGCTAAAGTCATCGCAGTCCCACACGACAAGCTGTCCCAGCTGTACGTGGACGTGAAGGAATACACCGACCTGCCAGCCCTGCTGATCCAGCAGATCGAGCACTTCTTCGCGAACTACAAGGACCTCGAAAAAGGCAAATGGGTGAAAATCGAAGGCTGGGACGGCGCAGACGCCGCCCGCGCCGCGATCACCAAGTCGGTCGCTGCCTACAAAGGCTGAGAAGCAACGGTTAGTTTCTAGCCTCACGCTTCAAGAAAAACCCCGGTTGATCCGGGGTTTTTTGTGCCTGCCTGGAACGCTTTTAACAATGAGTTTTGAGCATTTCGGCCTGGGTGTTTGCCTGTTTATTTTTTACGAAAAGCGTCTTACATCCGGTCTTAAATTTCCCTCGAAATTTGAACGGGTCGTTTATTCAAACCCCCATCCTGCGCCCGTAGACTCGTGTTTATGAAAAAGAACACTAGCGGCCCACGGTTCAGAGCGCTCCTCGAAGCAGCCAACATCACAACGACAGGATTTGCCGCTTTCTTCGACACGGAAGCGCAAAATATCCATAACTGGTACACCCGTGGTGTGCCCGCTTATCGCATGGAAGAAGTCTCCCGACTTCTGTCTGTAAACAGTGACTGGCTGAAAACCGGCGAAGGTCCTAAAGAGTCCTCACGCCTGCGTGTGCTCGACGAGTCCGGCAACACCTTCGACGCCCAGGCAATCCGGGGCATCTACACGGTGATCGAGCCCATCGACGTCGAACTGCCCTTCTTCAAAGAGACCGCCACCGCCCCAGGCTCCAACAAAACCCACGTCGTCGAGGACCCCGGCCAATCCATCCGCCTGCCCCACAGCCACCTCGACTCCCTGGAAATCAAACATGCCAATGCCATCTGCACCCATATGATCGGCAACAGCATGGCCGAAAAGATTGAAGACGGTTCTACCCTCGCCATTGATCGCGGGCTTACGCAGATTATCGATGGCGAGATCTATGCGATCGAGCATGACGGAATGTTGCGAATCAAATACCTGCACCGGATGCCGGGAAATGCGCTGCGGTTGCGCAGCCACAATCGTGCCGAGTATCCGGATGAGATCTTCAACGCCGAGCAGATCGACAAGCAGAACATCAGGGTATTGGGATGGGTGTTCTGGTGGTCGACGCTCAACAAACGCAGACCGTCCGTACCGTTCCTGTAAATACGAAGCCCTGTAGCAGCCTTCGGCAGCTGCTACGCCTCAGCGCAATCGCTCTATCCCGCACACCAAGCTGGGAATTCCTCAAAAAAATCAGTATGCTGCGCCCCACATTTGCGCATCGACCCTTTCCAAGGCTCAGATCGCACCGACAAGGCAGATCACTTTCTCGCCAAGTCCCACAGCCGGACGCAAGATCCGGGTGTACGTTTTGAAGGCTGGCGCGGTTTACCAAAAATAAACCAAGCCAGTCCCCGAGAAGCCGGCCACAAGCCGGCTTTTTAATGCCCGGAATAATCCTGCGCCCTCCCCCAAACCAACCTCAGCCCCCTCATCAAGCACCGCACTCCTTGTAGCAGCTGGCGAAGCCTGCGTCCGGCCACGAAGCAGTCGTAAAATCAGGCAACCGTTTCTTTCAGGAAGACCGTGTACAGCGGATATGCGAGGACTTCGGTCGAGCGCGACCCCGGCTCGAACGCAGCCTCGCAGGCTCGGCAGCTGCTACGGATTGGATAAAGGTCTCAGCAGTGCCGAGACGATCCCCCCTCACGGATAACTAAACCCCTTAACCAACGTCAACTCCCCCACCGCCCGCATCGGCACCAGGAACGTTTCCATTTTTTCATCTGGCGTCCCCTCCTCCGTAATCACTGTCACTTGCGCGGTGGTCAGCGGCTGAACCGCATCCTCCTGACCTTCGTCATCACTGCGATACCCGCCACCGTAGTAGTTCACATACACCAGGTATTGCCCCTTGATCGGCGCGGGCATGGCGAAGATTTCCGGGCCGTAGCCGGTGGTCACGTCGACATCCAGCGCTGCGCCGTTGGGTGCAACTCGATCGCCGTACCAGATGTGCGCGCCGTCGGGCGTAATCAGGTGCAAGTCCAGATCCGTGTTGTCGCTGTCCCAGGACAGCAGCACCCGCAACTTGGCCGGGGTTGCGCCGCCGCTGGCGTTAAGAAACTGCGTGCGGTGGCGTTGTTGGCCATCGGGGCTGCGGACTTCAACGCTGTTGCTGCCTTTGGGGAATGAGAACGGGCGGTCGAAGTGACCGGCGGGGTCTATCTTCAGTGGCATGCTGACGCCGTTGACGATCAGCTTGCCAGGTTCATTGCTCTTGGGGGTGGATTGGATCTGGCCGGTAATGCGCGCCGTATTGGCCTGGCCCACCGGGGTGTTAACCGACGAAGCCGGATAATTGACCGTCTGACGAAAGTTTTCGCCTTCGCCTTCAGGGGCGCCGGTACGCCAGCCGCCAATGGGCGTATCAAGTTTGACGGCGGCAAATGTCGCTGGCAGTACGCAAAAAGCGCAAAGCAACAGCAAGACCTGTGGATAACGGAGTTTCATGGCCTATTCCAGCAAGAGGTGACGGGCGAGCCCTTCGATGTAGGTTTCATCCTGGCCGTTAGGGTGTGCTTCGAAGGCCAGGTGCAGGTATTCGTGGGTCAGGTCGAGGCGGTCTTGCAACGACAGCACGCCGCGTACGTAGATGCGCTGGCGTTCACGGTCGACAAACGGACGACCAAAGGCCAGGCGGCAGACCGCAAAGGTGCTGACTTCGTTGTAGCCGACTTCGCTTTCGAGTCGTTGGCGCCAGCCGCGGCGCTGGTTTTGCAGCCAGTCTTGCGCGGCGGGCAGCGCTTCGCAGGAGGCGACCGGGTTGTCCCAGCGACTGAGGCTGGCGCGCGGGTAGGCATGCAGCAGGATGGCGTCGTAGCGTTGGCCGGCATTGGCTTGTTCGACGGCTTGCTGCCAGGAGAGTTTGTCCGGCCCCGGTTGGTCGGAGTGATAGGTGACGTTGCTGCCTGCGAGAACCAGATCGCTGGTCCACGCGGCGATGTTGCGCGATTCAGTGGCGGCCGGACGTGGCGCGACGCGCTGTCGACTGCTGCTGTCATCGATGCTCAGACAATCGCCGTTGCGAGTGGCATTTTGCAGCAGGTAGGTGCGGATCGCGACGGCCAGGGCTTTGGCCGCTTCGACGGGTTCAGGCCTGGCTTCGCGCTGCAGGACGCGGGCGACGTATTCTTCACGATCGAGGCGGGCGATGAGTTTGTCTTTGAGCAAGAACAACTCGCCGTCGCTGTGGATATCGAGTTGATTGCCGTTGGCGAACTCGACGCGGTAGTCGCCTTGCAAAGGGCCGGGCGCTATAACGCGATCCCCCGACAACACGCGTTTCAGTGGATAACGCGCGAACAGACCGACCTCAACGCACTTCCCTGCCTCGGCTGGCCACGACGAGGGCAGCACCGTCGCCAGCGACTGACCATAATGGCGCAACACCATTTGGCTGGTGCCACGCCCACCGGCCCAGATCGGCGTGCCGTCTACCGTCCAGCCCGCGAATCCGCCTTGGCGCGACGAAGGATCCTGATCCCCCAGCCAGCTCCAGGTTTTCACCCGCAACCGACCACCGAGTTCACCCACGACATTGCCATCCGCGGCATTGAGCACCACATCGAGCAACACCCTTCGCGCCTGATCCTGCGCCGGCATCACGGCCAACACCTTCAACAACTCCGCCACCGAAACCCGGGTCTGCGGTTGCAACGACGGCAAATCCAGCAACCATTTCGGCGCTTGTCTGGCCTGCCAATACTCGCGCCACTGTGCGCCGGCAATGCCCAGGCGCGCAGGCTCAAAGTACAAGCCGCAAGACTTCACCAACGCCTGATCACGCCCGATCGTGCCGCCCGCCGTGCAGCAATAAACTTCTTCCTTCGATTGCCCGCGACATTCATAAGCGGGTTCGCGCGCGCCGGTGTCCACCAGCCAACCGTAGACAAACAGCTTCCACAAGCTGCCCAACGGCGTCTGCAAATCATCAGGCAATGGCTCACGCGAGATCACCTGAGTCTGGCTCAACGCAAGCAATTCACCCTTGAAGCCCAGGCGCAACGGCTCGTCCTGCGCTGTCGCCAGCGCAGGAATCAAACACAGCAGTAACCAGACCAGAGGCCGGGTCATGTCAATTGACCGTGACCTGGCCAAGCGCCTGCTTCTGTTCCTGAGCCTGGTGCTGTGGCGCGTAGACCTGCGTGAAGCGCACCGGCGGCAGGTTGAACTGGCCTTTTTGCGAGAAGCGCACCAGATGACGCAGGCGCAACTCACCGCTCAGCGCATCCACTGGCACCGCATAGGCCATTTGCCCCGGCTCGAAACGGGCCTTCTCCAGCGAGGTCGGCTCGGTGCCGGCCTTGCCCATCAGCTTGATGCCCCACGTGGTGCGCTCGACGTCCGCACCCGGTGGCAGCGGCACTTCGAGCATGCCGTAGCGCAGCGGTTTCGCGGCTTTGCTGGTGATGATCACTTCGTCCAGGTACAGGCTGTCGCTGGACAACGGCTTGGTGCCGACCGCTTCGAGTTTGAATTCGAACGCTTCATCACCCGGCACCAGACGCGACAGGCGACGGGTGATGGTCACAGCCATCGGATCGATTGCCGGTTGTTTGGTCTGGAAGCTCAACATGGCGCGTAGCGGGCGCTCTTGCGTCCCGGTCAGCGACAATGCCGCCGGCACTGGCGAGGAGCCCTGCCACGTCCAATACATCTCACCGGTATCACTGTAACGTTTCTTCCAGCCCTCACCCGGTGCCAGTGCGATGGTCGGAGAGGCCTGCTCGATGCTGCGTTGCAACCAGGTCAGCGCCAACGCGCGTTCCAGGGTCGATTGCTGTGGCAACAGGCGTTGCAACAACGCTTGCGCATGAGCCTGATCGAAAGCTTGCAGTGACAGGTTCAGGGCTTCGACAAACGGTTGAGCGCTGGTGGCCACTTGCTGTTGCGCAGCATCCACTTGACGACTGAACGCCGGCGGCAGATTGACCTTGGCCTGACGCGCCAAAGACGCGGTCAACACCCGAGCACTGGCCAGCCCCAAGGCCGAATCCGGATCGTTCATGACCAGGCTCTCTGCGCCATCGTCCATCACGCTCGCGGCATTGCCTTCGCCGGCTTTCACCAAGTCGTCGATCAAACCGCTGAGCAGCGTGTTCACCGGCAATTGCATCTGTTTGGCAAACGACAGAATCAACGCCCGCTGCAACAGTGGTGTGTTTTGCGCCTGTTTCGCGTACACCTCCAACACCCGCTGCCAGTGCTCCGGCGGCAGGCTCAGTTCCAGCACTTTGCTGGCGTGCCAGTCGGCGTAATAGGCGTAAGCGGTGAGGAATGCATCCGGCTCGCCGTCAAAGCCCCACCAAGTGAAGCACGCCGACGGCCCGGCCATTTGCACCAGACGCAGGCGGCTGTTCTGCATGATCAAACGCAAGCGATCACGGATCTGTGGGTTCGACGACAGCGTTGGATAGGCGATGCTCAGCGGCAGCAGACGGCTGGCGGTTTGTTCGACGCCGCCATACGGATAGCTCAGCAGATCGTCGAGGGCCGAACGGAACACCGCTTGCGGGCTGTCATCCAGACGCAGGCGAATATCCGTGGCGTCCGCCGGCAAGGTCAACGGCGTGTCGCCGCTGACCGCGTCCAGGCTTTGGCTCTGGGTCACCTGCCAGCCTTCGCCAGTCGCGGTCAGGCGTACGGCCAAGGCGTCAGCGGTTTTGCCATCCTGCACCAGCTCGGCGGTCCAATCGCCATTGGCCAATGTGAATGCCGGCAATGGGATGTAGTTGATGCCGTTGTTCAGTGTGACCGGCACACGTTGCTCGGCACCCGCGTAATGAATCACCAGCTCAGCCTTGACCGGTTTCTCGGCCTGACTGAAAGCGAATACGCCAAGATCCGGTTTGTCGCCGTTACGGAATTTGGTCGGGCCGCTCCACTTCAGGTACAGCGGTTTTTCCGAGCGCACGAATTGCTTCTTTTGCCCGACCTGGCCGTCATCGGCGATGGCGCGGGCGGTGATGCGCCAGCGGGTCAAGGAGTCCGGCATCTTGAAGGTGAAGCGGGTCTTGCCGTTGGCGTCGGTGATCAATTCCGGCTGCCACGCGGCGGTGTCGACGTCTTCACGACGCGGCCGCTCCAGCACTTTCACCCCACGCTCGCTGCGGTTGGCTTTGCCCGGCGCACCCGGGCTGCCCGGCAGTGCCACGTCGTAGCTGATGAACGACAAACTGGCGCTGGTGCGCACGTTGTTGCGGCGCGGGTGGTAGAAGAACTGGTCGATGGTCGGCGCCACTTCCGGTTGCAGCGCGTAGATCATTTCGTCGACCACGCTGACCGTCAGGTGCGCCGGAATCGGCTTGCCGGCGAACTGGGTGGTGAGGTCCACGGACACGGTATCGCCGGGTTGATACGCCTCTTTGTCGGTAGTGATCGCCACATCGATCTGTGGCGCGACCACCTTGATACCGGCGTTCTGGAAGCTGTACTGACCGCCCTTGGTGTAGAGCACGGAGAACGTCAGGTTCGGCGCGAAGTTGTCCTTCACCGCGATGCGCGCGCGGTATTGGGTGTCGCTGAGTTTTTCCATCTTCAGCCAGTCGCCGCCCTTGGACAGCAACGCCGTGGCCTCGACCTTGTCGCGCTCGAGCGACAACAACGCATCGCTGACCGGCTCGGGGAAAGTGATCAACGCGAGGGCTTCGTCGCCGGCCTTGTATTCGGGTTTGTCGAGGACGATTTCCACGGTGCCGGGCACGGCTTTGACGCCATCACCCGTGACCGAATGACCGGTCGCGCCAAGCACGCGGCCATGATCATCTTTCAGCGTCAGGTTGTAAGTACCCGGACGGTCGAAGGCCAGGCTGAAGCCTTTGTCCTTGGCGGCGAGTTTTCCTTCGCCAGTGGTCTGATCTTCGAGTCGCACCCAGCTGTAGCTGCTCGGGTTGACCGCTTTGCTCTGCTCGCTGCCACCTTCATTGGCGTAGCTGAAGGCAACCTTGTCGCCCACCGCGCTGAACCGTTGCGGCGCGCTCAGGCGGAAACTGGCGGCACCACGGTCGATGAGGATTTCCTTGGTGGTCTTGACCCGGTACGCCGCGCCATCACTGGCGAACACGGTGAGCATGTAGCGGCTCGGTTTCTCGGCGGCGGGCAGGTCAAGCGTCGCGTTGCCCTTGGCGTCGGTGGTCAGTTCGGCGCTGGTCAGCTCCACCGGGAATTGCCCCAGGTATTGCAGTTCGTTATCGACCATCGACAGTTGTTGGGCGCGCAGGCTCAGGCTCACCTTGGCGTCGGCCACTGGTTTACCGTCCGGGTACAACAACACCAGACTGCCCTTGACCGGTTCGCCGGTGCGGTAATCTTGCTTGGCCAGGTTCAGAGAAATCTCGAAGTGCGGCTTGATGTACTCAGCCACGCGGAAGGCACTGCTGTAGGCCTGATCCTTGTAGCTGAAACGCAGCTCATAACCACCTGCCACCGCATTGTCCGGCAACTGGAAACGGCCCTGGGTGCCGGCCTTGGAATCGAGCTTCAACGCCAACGACTGCAGCGCAGTACCGGTGGCATCGAGCACCGTCACATTGACATCGGCAGCGGTCGGCGCCACGGAATCCCGGGCATTCTTGAACTCGCGACCGACGATTTTCAACGACACCCAATCACCCGGCCGGTACAGCGGTCGATCGGTAAACGCATAGAGTTTGGTGTCGTAGATTTCGCTGTCGTAATAGAAGTTCTCGGAGACGAACACCCCGCCCTCTTCGTCCTCGCCGATCACGAACGAACGCTCGGGGCTGACGTGTTTCAGGCGCAGCAAACCATCGGCATCGGTAGCGCCACTGCTCATCACGCCCAGGCCGTCGGTCCATAGCACATTCACTTTTGGCACCGAACTGCCTTCGTGTTTGCGCGCAGCCCACACCAGCAATTCATCACCGGCAATCTTGCTCACGGCCACGGTGTTGGAGACGAACACCATAGTGGTCGCGCGGTACTTGCCGATCAGCGCTTCCACCAGATACAGGCCCGGTTTCAGGTTGCCCAACGGGATGTACACGTTGCCCGGCGAGACGCTGACGAACTCACTGGAAGAACCAACCAGTTTCACGCCTTCAGGCGGCTGGATCGGTTTGGCTTGCCATAGCGGATAACGGAATTGGCTGACCACCGGCAGGCCCGGAATCAACGCGAATTGCGGCTGTGCGTCGTAGGGCGTTGGCGCGGCGATGGCGGTGCCCATCTTCAGTTCCGGCACTTCCTCGGTGACTTGTTTACGCGACTCGTAGGAAAACGCCCGCTGCATCACCCGACGGGATTTGCGGTACCAGTTGTCCCACAGGTACGCGAGGGTGTTCGACAGGCCTTCGCCCTTGAACTGGCCGTCGCTGACCACACGGTGCAGGTTCTTCTGGCGCTTGAGGAAATCCAGCGGCTTGTCGATGCGATACACCCGAATGTCCGCACCGCCGTAAGGCTCCATGCGGAACCGGCGATAGTCACGACCCGGCGCTTCGAGGCGTACCACCGCTTGTTCATCGCTGGCGAAACTACTGTCGGCCAACAGGAAAAAGCTTTCACCGGCTACCGGCGTATAGCCGCTCGGCTCGACGGTGTCTTCGGCGTTGACTGCCGACAGCGGCAGAACCAACGCAAGCAAAAGAGGCAGTTTTGAGCAAATGCGCAGCATGCGGGCACCGATCATTGGGAGAGAAAGTTCAGTCGATAGACGCCGATGAAGTTGGGGTTGGCTGCGTCGGGTATCCATCGGGTGTCCTTCCATGTCATGAGTTGCTGCAGGCTTGCGGAGCGCATGCCGTTGTCGGTGGGGGTGGTGGTGCCGGTGTGATAGGCGATGAAGCGGCCCATCCAGATCATCAGGTGCTGGTCATCGCCCTGATCGAAAAACATCAGGTCGCCGGGCCGGGCCTGGGCCAGGTCGCGGCCGACCAGATGACTGTTGAACTGAATCAGTTTGATCGCGTTGACGTAGGGCCCGACCTTGCCGCCGCCCTGCTGCCATTGCTGGGCGAGGCCGCGTTGGGCGTCACTCAGTTGCAACTCCGGCGGCAGGTAGCGGTTGGACAGGCCATTGCTGCGCAGCCATTTGTCGTCATGGACTTTCAGCGCTTCGTTGGCGGCAAACCGCACCAGCCCGGCGCAGTCCTGCTGATACCAGCGCGGGCTCGGGCCTTGGGTCAATTGTTCCTGGGCGATGCGCACGAACCAGGCACGGAATACCTGGGATTGCTGCGGGTCGAGCGCGGCGGCTTCGCTGGCGAATGTGCGGGTCCCCAGCAGCAACGCCAGCAAGCCGAGGCCTCGGATGAGTGCGGTCACAGAGCTTTCCACTCCAGCGGCAGCCATTGCCAGTGGCCGTCGGGCTCGCTGCCTTTGGGCAAGGTCAGGGCGTATTTGCCGTAGCCGCCAAGGGTGCGCAGTTTCGGGATCAGGTAGGTTTGCGCGGCGTTGTAGAACACCGGCTCCATGTCCTGCGGCAGGCTGTCGAGGGTTTCCTGCTGCATCAGTTGCGCCATGGAGTCGGGGCCGAAATAGATCGGCATCAGCAGGTCTTTCGGCAGCACGTCAGCCAGCGGCGGGAAGCGTTTGTCGAGGGTGCCCAGCGCTTTGTCGACGAGTTTGTCGTCGAGGGAGAACAGCAGCGTCGAACCATGGCGCGCCAGGCTGACGCGCATGAAGGCTTTGCCGGTGATCGCGTCCGGCTGCTCGGCATCCTTGGCCTTATAGGGGCCGAAGTTGGAGCTGACCTGGCGCTGCCACTGATGGGTTTTACCGTCCTGTTTCTCGACCACCGGGAATGCGTGCTCGGCAACATTGCCTTCGTAGGCACCGACCATCGAGCCGAACAGGTTGCCCAAGTCACCGTCGAGTTTGGCACTGTCATCGTCATTCAGGCTGGCCACCAGCAGCGGCGTGTACAGCCGCGAATCGGCGTACCAGCACAGGCCGGCGGCACCGGCCATATGTTCGGTCAGGGCCTGGGCCACGGACTCTTCGGCGCCAAGTTTCACCAGCAGCGGTTTCTGTTGTTCGGCGGCCAACGGCAAGGCCACGCAAGCGCTGGCGCCCATCGGCATGGCTTGCCAGATCGGTTTGAAGTCGAAGTCCGGCTGCTTGTCCAGTTCGTCCATGGCGAGGAAGCTGTGCCAGCCCTTGTCATCCATGTCGAAACGCAGGCCGGCAAAGTTCGGGATGAAGCGCTGATAACCCATGGCCAACACGCTGGAGTTGACCGAGAGGCGTTGTTTTACCTCGGGCGCACGCGGCGGCAGGCCGAAGGCTTCGGGGAACAGTTTGTCGCCGTTGAGCAAGGCGGCGATCGCCTTGGTCGAAACGCCGCCGGTTTCCTCCAAAGCCCCGTTATCCGGGTCGTAGAGTTTGGCCGGATTGGACAGCACCACCAATTTGTCGCCATGGGAAGCGAACACCAACGACTTGCTGGCGTTGTAGTTGAGCTGATAGAGGGTGACGGCGTCGGCACCGACTTTCACTTCGCCGAGCTTGCTCAGTTGCGAATCATCCAGCGCCACTTTCGCCAGCGGCTCCAGCACCTTGGCCAGTCCGCCGCGATCCATCACCAACAGGAAATCCTTGAGACGCCCATCCGCCCCACGCCACAGCGCCACATCCGCCGGTTGGTCGAAGAGCTGCTCGATCAGGCTGTCCTGCAGCTTCAGGTCATGCTCGTAAATAATCCGCCGCAGACTGCCAATCAAACCGAGACGGTCGGCGTGAGCTTCGTAATAGAAGACGAAATCTTCGGTCAGGGTTTCCTTGAGGAACGGCACGGCCAGCAAATCCTTGGGCAGCTGACTCAAGGAATGGGTTTCGAGCAGACCGTCCGGCCGGCTCATGCCCAGTTTGTCACTGGCCAATTGCGCAGGCGGGGCCTTGGGTTTGTGCAGGAACCAGCCCAATCCGCCCGCCACTCCGGCCACCAGGCATAGCCCGATCACCAGCGCTGGCCAGCGGCGAGGAGGTTTGGCAGCGGGTGCGGCGGCCGGGGAAGCTGCTGGTGGAATCGTGTTATCACTCATGTTCACGCTCATTTTCACAAGGCTGAATTCAACCGTGGTGCGGGATGTTTAATAGTTGAAAGTCTTGACCAGCAGCAGGTCGCCGATCGCCCGCAAGGGCACGATGAACGTCTCGCGTTTTTCGTCGACGGTGTTTTCATTGAGCACCAGATTGATTTGCGAGGTGATCACCTCGTTCTGGTTGCTGTTCTCATCGAAGTTATAGCCGCCGCTGCCGTAGTTGCCCCAATAGTTCACGTAAACCAGATAGGTGCCGTGCATCGGCGCAGTCATGGTGAACATTTCAGGGCCAGGGCCATCGACCCCGTCCGGGTCCAGCCCACCGCCGTTGCTCATCGCCGGACTGGCCCAGAACGCGTGCTGGCCGTCGGGGGTAATGATGTGCAGGTCGAGTTCGGCCTTGGGATCGTCCCAGCCCAGCACCACGCGAATCCGCGCCGGGGTGCGCAGGTTATTGGCTTCATAGAATTGAACGCGCTTGAGCGACTTGCCCTCGGAACTGCGCACTTCGACGCTGTTGGAACCGGCGCCGAACGCATACGGGCGGGCAAAACGCCCTTGATCGTCGGTGTACAGATTCAGGGGATTGCCGTTGACCGCCAGGCTGTGGGGCGGACGGAGCGTGCCGAGGGCCTTGAGCTGGCCTTCGATCATTGTGCGATTGCGCTGCACGCCCCGGTCGATGGGCGGTGTGGGATAGGCGACGCGAGGGTTTTCACTGCGGTCCAGCAAGCCGTGATAGCGCCAACCACCCACCGGTTCCGATAGCTCGGCCGTGGGCTCGGCCCGCGCCACTTGAGCGCAGACCAGCGTAATCAGCAGTGAAAGAACCCAACGCATGTGACGCCTCCTGCCATGCATAACGAAACCTGGCGCCTGATCCTCGGCGCGTTACAGATCAAAAAAACTGCGTTTCGTCAGAAGACCCTGAATATAGGGTCGTTGAAGGCGCGAAGATTAGCCATTCGGCAGTTTTTTAACAATCAGATACATCTATATTTGCGGTGAGAATCACGGTGTTTGTTGGGCGTGAGCCGAATAGCGATCTTATTCGGCTCATAAAGTGAGCCGAATAATCCACACAACCTATATAGACGACATACATCTGTGGCGAGGGAGCTTGCTCCCGCTGGGTAGCGTAGCGGCCCCAAAACCATACATCGCGTTTATTCAGGCCTACCGCGTCCAGAGGCTCGCGACTGCTGCGCAGCCGAACGGGAGCAAGCTCCCTCGCCCCAAGGTGTGTTGTCACCCCGGAACTGCTGCTCCAAATGGCCCAGCTCATTTGCCCATACCCCCCATGTCTGCTAGTGTCGCGCCGGTTTAACGTCAACCGGAAATAGCCGCCATGGCCCGCAAAAAAGCTGCACTGGATTTCGAACAATCCCTCGCTGACCTGCAAACGCTGGTGGAGCGTCTGGAGAACGGCGAATTGTCGCTGGAAGACTCGCTGACCGCTTTCGAGCAGGGCATCGGGCTGACCCGTGATTGCCAGGCGGCGCTGGCCCAGGCCGAGCAGAAGGTTCAAGTGCTGCTCGAGCGTGATGGCGAGTTGGCCGAGGAACCCTTCGACGCGGATCAGCCAGAATGATTGCAGCGTATTCGGCAGCCAGCCAGGCCCGCGTCAATGCAGCACTGGAAACCCTGTTCAACCCGCCGAGCCCTGAGCTCGCCCGCCTCTATGAAGCCATGCGCTACAGCGTGATGAATGGCGGCAAGCGTGTACGTCCGCTGCTGGCCTACGCCGCGTGTGAAGCGCTGGGCGGCAAGGCCGAGCAAGCCAACGGCGCAGCCTGCGCGGTTGAGCTGATCCATGCCTATTCGCTGGTGCACGACGATTTGCCGGCCATGGACGATGACGACCTGCGTCGTGGCCAGCCGACCACCCACAAGAAATTCGACGAAGCCTGCGCGATTCTCGCCGGCGACGGTTTGCAGAGCCTGGCCTTCAGCGCCCTGCTCGACCCACGCCTGAGCTCGTCGGATACCGAAACCCGGCTGCAGATGGTCAGCGCCCTGGCGCTGGCCGCAGGCCCGGCGGGCATGGTCGGCGGGCAAGCCATCGATCTTGGCTCGGTGGGACTGAAGCTCGATCAAAAAGCCCTTGAATACATGCATCGGCACAAGACCGGCGCGTTGATCGAAGTCAGCGTCAAACTCGGTGCCCTGGCCAGTGGCCGTGCCGAGAAGGACGAACTGAAGTCGCTGCAAAGTTATGCACAGGCCATCGGCCTGGCATTTCAGGTCCAGGACGACATTCTCGACGTCGAAAGTGACACCGCCACCCTAGGTAAACGCCAGGGCGCCGACATCGCCCGGGACAAGCCGACCTACCCGGCGCTGCTCGGTCTCGACGCGGCCAAGGCCTACGCTCTGGAACTGCGCGACCAGGCCCTGCACGCACTGCGACCGTTTGACGCGGCAGCCGAGCCCTTGCGCGATCTGGCCCGGTACATCGTTGACCGCCGCAACTGACGGCGTATCCGCCAAAAAAGACCAACGCGTGGGCAGGGGGCGATGCATCAGGTAAACTGCCGCATCTTTTATACCTATAACGATTCGCCTGATGCCCACGACGTTTCATGAGATTCCCCGTAAGCGCCCGACCACGCCCCTGCTCGACCGTGCCAACACGCCGGACGGCCTGCGCCGGTTAGGCGAAGCCGAGCTGGAAACCCTGGCTGATGAGTTGCGCCTGGAATTGCTCTACACGGTCGGCCAGACCGGTGGGCATTTCGGTGCCGGCCTGGGCGTGATCGAGCTGACCATCGCGTTGCACTACGTTTTCGACACCCCGGACGACCGGCTGGTGTGGGACGTGGGTCATCAGGCCTATCCGCACAAAATCCTCACCGGCCGTCGCGCGCGCATGAGCACCCTGCGCCAGAAGGATGGCATCGCCGCCTTCCCGCGTCGTTCCGAGAGCGAGTACGACACCTTTGGCGTCGGCCACTCCAGCACCTCGATCAGCGCAGCGCTGGGCATGGCCATTGCCGCCCGCCTGCAACACAGTGATCGCAAGGCAATCGCGGTGATCGGCGACGGCGCACTGACCGCTGGCATGGCCTTCGAGGCGCTGAACCACGCGCCGGAAGTGGACGCCAACATGCTGGTGATCCTCAACGACAACGATATGTCGATCTCGCGCAACGTCGGCGGGTTGTCGAACTATCTGGCGAAAATCCTTTCCAGCCGCACTTACGCAAGCATGCGCGAAGGCAGCAAAAAGGTCCTGTCGCGCCTGCCCGGCGCCTGGGAAATCGCCCGTCGCACCGAAGAATATGCCAAAGGCATGCTGGTCCCTGGCACGCTGTTCGAAGAGTTGGGCTGGAACTACATCGGCCCGATCGATGGCCACGACCTGCCGACCCTGATCGCCACCCTGCGCAACATGCGCGATCTGAAAGGCCCGCAATTCCTGCACGTGGTCACCAAGAAGGGCAAAGGCTTCGCCCCGGCGGAAGTCGACCCGATCGGTTACCACGCCATTACCAAACTCGAACCGCTGGACGCTCCGGCCGCCGCGCCGAAAAAAGCCAGCGGGCCGAAATATTCCGGTGTGTTTGGTGAGTGGCTGTGCGACATGGCCGCAGCCGATCCGCGCCTGGTCGGGATCACCCCGGCGATGAAGGAAGGCTCCGACCTGGTGGCCTTCAGCGAACGCTTCCCGACGCGCTATTTCGACGTGGCGATTGCCGAGCAACACGCCGTGACCCTGGCAGCCGGCATGGCCTGTGAAGGCGCCAAACCGGTGGTGGCGATCTATTCGACCTTCCTGCAACGCGGTTACGACCAGCTGATTCATGACGTCGCGGTACAAAACCTCGACGTACTGTTCGCCATCGACCGCGCCGGCCTGGTGGGCGAAGACGGCCCGACGCACGCAGGCAGCTTCGACCTGTCGTTCCTGCGTTGCATCCCCGGCATGCTGGTGATGACCCCGAGCGACGAAAACGAACTGCGCAAAATGCTCAGCACCGGCCACCTGTACAACGGCCCGGCGGCGGTGCGTTACCCGCGTGGCACCGGCCCGAATGCACCGATCGCGAAAGACCTCGAACCGATTGAAATCGGCAAGGGCGTGGTTCGTCGCCAGGGCAGCACAGTCGCCCTGCTGGTGTTCGGCGTGCAACTGGCCGAGGCACTGAAAGTCGCCGAGAAGCTGGATGCGACGGTCGTCGACATGCGTTTCGTCAAACCGCTCGACGAAGCACTGGTTCGCGAAATCGCCGGCAGTCACCAATTGCTGGTGACCGTCGAAGAGAACGCGATCATGGGCGGCGCCGGTGGCGCGGTCAGCGAGTTCCTCGCCCGCGAGAACATCCTCAAGTCGGTGCTGCACCTGGGCTTGCCAGACATCTATGTCGAACACGCCAAGCCTGCGCAAATGCTCGCCGAATGCGGGCTGGATGAAGCCGGGATCGAAGAGGCGGTGCGTCAGCGCCTGCAATTGCTGAATATCTGATCCTCTGGCTACATGCAAAACCCTGTGGCGAGGGAGCTTGCTCCCTCGCCACAGGTTAAAGATCGGGTGCGATCAACTGACAGAGCTTGGCCGTCGCTTCGATCATCTGCCCACTCGGTCGTTCCAGGCCTTTATCCGTCACCAACAGCAATTGCCCCTGCGCCACCGCCGTCACCTGGGGCCAGGCCTTCCACGCCTCGAGCTGCGCCTGATCGCTGGCCAGAATCACCTCGGGGTTGCGCTGCAACACCGCCTCCACACTGACCTGCGGTGCAGGCTGTGGCAGGTCGGCAAACACATTGCTTGCCCCGCAAACCTGTAGCGCATCACTGATGATCTGCCTTCCGCCCACGGTGTACAGCGGCCGATCCCAGACTTGATAAAACACCCGCAGCGGCTCGTCCCTTCGATAGCGCTGGCGCAAGGAGTCGAGTCGCTGACGCAGTTTTTTGGCCAATGCAACGCCCCGCTCCGCTCGCCCGAGTTGCGTGGCTATCGCTTCGATCTGCACAGTGAGTTGTTCGAGGTTATGCGGTTCGGCGACATAGGTGGGAATGTTCAGCCGTTTGAGCTGTTCACGCTGAGCCGGCCCCACACTGCCCGGCCAGAGCAGCAGTAAATCAGGTTTGAGGCTGAGCAACCGTTCGATGTCCAACTGACCGTAGCGGCCCACCGAAGGAATGTCTTTGAGCTCGGCCGGACGCTCACCGGCATCCAGCACTCCGACCAGCAGGTCAGCCGAATTCAGTTCAATCACGATTTCGGAAAGCGACGGTGCCAGGCTGACAACCCGCTCGGCCGCAGCTGCCGGACCACCGATGGCCAGCAACAGGACTGCCAGCCAGACGCAGCGCATCAGCCGAGTTGACGCGGGATACGGTAGAGGTAGAACAGCACCGCCGTCGACAACGCCAGCAGCATCAGCGGCACGGCTTCCAGACCAACGAAGACTGCCAGTGCGCCGATCCAGGCGGGCAGGCCGGCGACCAGAAACGCAGCACGGCGTTTCGCGGCCAGGGCGATCCAGGCGGTGGGTTCTTCAGGGGTATCGAGGGCTTTTTGGGTCGCGATCAGCGCATGTTTGTAACCGCCAAAGAACTTCAGGCTGACAAACATCGACGCCACACCGGCAATGAAAAACGGCATGGCCAGCACCGGCAGAATCGCCTCGCTTTGGCCGAATAAGCCATTGACCACGAACAGCGGCAGCAAGGCCAACGCCAGAAATTGCCACCAGTTGACGGCCAGTCGTCGCCGTACCTGACCGCGGGTCACGCCCGGTCAGCCTCGCCCTGGTGCTCGTTGCCCATCATGTGGTCGAGCTTGCTGGCCTTGGTGGCCAGGTAGAGTTTGTTGTGCGGGTTGTGCCCGGTGTGCAACGGCACGCGCTCGGCAACCACGATGCCCATGTCGGTCAAGGCTTTGACCTTGCGTGGGTTGTTGGTCATCAGTCGCAGGGATTTCACGCCCAGATGCTCCAGCATTGGCAGGCACATGGCGTAGTCGCGCTGATCGGCGGCGAAACCCAGACGCTCGTTGGCTTCAACGGTGTCAGCACCGCCGTCCTGCAATTCATAAGCGCGGATCTTGTTCAGCAGGCCAATGCCACGGCCTTCCTGACGCAAGTAGAGCAATACGCCACGGCCTTCACGGGCGATCGCCTGCAACGCCGCCTCGAGTTGCGAACCACAGTCGCAACGCTGGCTGAACAAGGCATCGCCGGTCAGGCATTCGGAGTGCAACCGACCGAGTACCGGAGCACCGTCGGCGATCTCACCCAGGCTCAGCACCACGTGCTCACGCCCGTTCTCTTCATCGAGAAAGCCGTGCATGGTGAATTGCGCAAAAGGCGTTGGCAGCTTGGAAGCGGCGACAAAAACGACAGGCACCGGTGTGCTCCTGATCTATAAGTACTGAAGATTCGCAGAGGCGGCATTGTAACAGCACGTTCCTACAGACGCTTAGGCTGAATTATCGGCCATAACGATCAAAAAGTTTGATATCTGCCCCGCGCCCGCATTGAACGTTTTCATTTCGAGCCGAACGGATAGGGCTGTTTCCAGCGTTCGAAGACCGGTTTCAGCTGACCGCTTTTTACCAGCAATTCCATACGCTGGTCGAACAGCACCATCAACTGCCGTGCCCGAGGGGTATCGGCGAAGCACAGGTACAGCGGTAAATCCGCGATGTGCGTGCGGCGGAACTGCGACGGATCCTTGGCTCGGCTGACGATAGAGTTAACCTCGTCCAGCGCGTCAATGTAGTAGTCGACGTGGTTGTGGATCAGCATCGGCAGAATCCCGGTACGCCGCGCGACTTCGTTATAGCGCTGCACGTTGGGCAGGTAAGCCTGGTACTTGTAGCCGCGTACCCAAGCCAAACGGTAATTGCCCAGATTTTCCGGGGTCGGCGCCGGATTGGTGGCCAGGCCCAGTGCATAGATCGGATCGGTATCGAAACTCCAGCGCGGATAGAGCACGTCACTGACTTCATCCCGATAGGCACCGACACACGCGTCCACTTCGCCACGCTGTGCCAGGCCCGTGGCGCGCGTATACGGTTCGATTCGAATATCCAGTTTGACGCCCGCAGGCTCGAACACTTCGCGCAACACGTCCCAGCCCAAACCACGACCATCGGCGGCGGTAAAGTCTTCCCACGCTTCGCTGGCCAGGTGAATCACGGACGGCGTCGTCGGTGCATCCCCCGCCTGGGCGAACGAGCAAAACGTCGCGAAAACCATCACCATCAACCAGCGAGCCATCTTTCGTCCTCGACTGTAGCCTTCAGGCGAAAAGCCAGACCAGCCCTTGCATCGCCAACCACGCGAACACCCCCGCAAGCACGTCGTCGAGCATGATCCCGACGCCACCGTGCACATGCCGGTCGATCCAGCGAATCGGCCAAGGCTTGAGGATGTCGAAGAAGCGGAACATCAGGAACCCCGCCAACAACCAATACCAACCTTGCGGCACCAGCCACAGGGTGATCCACATCCCGACCATTTCGTCCCAGACGATGCCTTCATGGTCGTGCACGCGCAAATCGTCGGCGACCTTGCCGCACAGCCAGAAGCCGAACAGCATGGTGATGCCGAGCATCAGCCAGTAGCCCCAGTCGGGCAGCATCTGCCACAACGGAATAAAGGGTAACGCCACTAACGAACCCCAGGTGCCCGGCGCTTTTGGCAGGGTGCCCGAGCCGAAGCCGAACGCCAGGAAATGCCACGGATTGCGCCAGACCGACGGTGGTACGAACTCCGACGGAACCTGTTTGGGATGATCTGTCACGGTGTCTCCCGAAAATGTTGGTAACCCCGGATTGGCGGGGTGATGTCGTGTCCGTCGGCGTCCAGCAGAATCACGCCCTGCCCTGCAACCACCTGCCCGAGCACATGGATCGGCCAGCCGTCCGCCAGTAACGATGGCAACTCGGCAGGCGGCAAGGTGAAGGCCAGCACGTAATCGTCACCGCCACTCAGGGCAGCCTGCTCAGCGCCGGATTGACCGAGGAAAGCCAGCAGCGCCTTCGACAACGGCAGCCTGCTGCGCTCTACCCGAATCCCGACTTTCGACGCCAGGGCAATATGCCCGCAGTCGGCGAGCAGGCCGTCGGAGATGTCCAGCGCGGCGGTGGCCTTGCCACGCAAGGCCTGGCCCAACGCCAGTTGCGGTTGCGGCGACCAGTAGTGGGCCAGCAATGGCTCGGCGATGGCCGCGTCCGCAGTCCGCTGGCCGAGCACCAGCGGCAATGCGCCCGCGCCGTTACCCAGTTCACCGCCCACACAGAGTAAATCGCCCGGCCGTGCGCCGCTGCGGGTCAACGCCAGACCGGTCGGCACCCGGCCGAACACGGTCATGGTCAGGCTCAACGGCCCGCGAGTGGTATCGCCGCCCACCAGTGCCACACGGCAATTCTGCGCCATGAGGTTCAAACCACGGGCGAACGCTTCCAGCCAATCGGAAGTCCCGGTCGGCAAGGTCAAGGCAAGGGTAAAGGCAACGGGGGTGGCGCCCATGGCGGCCAGGTCGCTGACGGCCACGGCCAGCGAGCGCTGGCCGAGCAGAAACGGATCGCAGGGGTCGGCGAAATGCACACCGGCCACCAGCGTATCGGTAGAAATCGCCAACTGCTCCCCGGGAGGAATAGCCAGCAAGGCGCAGTCGTCGCCGATCCCGAGGGCAACGCCTTCGCCGCCCTGCGCACAAGGCGCGGCGGCGAAGAAGTTGCGGATCAGCTCAAACTCACCCATGGCAATGGCAGTTCAAGCGCCAATCAGCGCTTGAACGCCTTCACTTCGGCTTCACGCAGACGCGGGGCCAGCTTGTCGAGCACACCGTTGACGAACTTGTGGCCGTCGGTGGAACCGAAGACCTTGGCCAGTTCGATACCTTCGTTGATCACCACGCGGTATGGCACGTCGACACGCTTGAGCAGTTCCCAGGTGGACAGGCGCAGAACCGCCAGTTCAACCGGGTCCAGCTCTTCGATTGTCAAGTCCAGGCAAGGCTTGAGCGCGGTGTCGATCTCGGTCTTGAACTGCGGAACCCCGTGCAGGATTTCGCGGAAGTACGCGCCATCGACATCGGTAAAATCGTTATCGACCCGGAACTGCGCTTCGATCTCGTTCAGCGACTGCTTGGCCATATGCCATTGGTACAGCGCCTGGGTCGCGAGCTGACGGGCTTCGCGACGCTTGGCGCTTTTCGATGGCTTGCCGGCATCCGCAGGCTTTGGATCGCGCGGGTTGAAACGATCGCTATCGTCGCTAATCACTTGGCCTCCAACTGCGCCAGCAGGCTGACCATTTCCAGAGCGGACAGGGCAGCTTCAGCACCTTTGTTACCGGCCTTGGTGCCGGAACGTTCGATGGCTTGTTCGATGGAATCAACGGTCAGTACGCCGAAAGCGACCGGTACGCCGAACTCCATGGACACCTGGGCCAGGCCCTTGGTGCATTCGCCAGCCACGTATTCGAAGTGCGGAGTACCGCCACGAATGACCGCGCCCAAGGCGATGATTGCCGCGAACTCGCCCTTCTGAGCGACTTTCTGCGCAACCAGCGGGATTTCGAAGGCGCCAGGCGCACGGATGATGGTGATGTCGCTTTCGCTCACGCCATGGCGAACCAGGGCATCAACTGCACCGCTGACCAGGCTTTCAACCACGAAGCTGTTGAAACGGCCCACTACCAGAGCGTAGCGGCCTTTAGGGGCGATGAAGGTACCTTCGATGGTCTTCAGGGTCATTCGTTAGATCTCTTAAAGAGCCGGGACGCGTTTTCTACGCATCCCTCAGTGATGTGTTAGCCGCGAATCAAGGACTGGAAACAACCGGTCATTATTCGGAGGGCACGTATTCTACAACTTCCAGATCGAAACCGGATATCGCATTAAATTTCATCGGCGCAGACATCAGGCGCATTTTACGCACGCCCAGGTCCCGAAGGATCTGCGAACCGGCACCAACGATGCTGTAGGTGGTCGGCTTTTTCACTGCGCTGTGGTCGGCGGTTTCGCGGATGTGCGCCAGCAACACGTCGCCATCGAGCGGGTGACCGAGCAACAGCACCACACCGCTGCCAGCCTCGGCAACCGCGGCCATGGCGGCGCGCAGGCTCCAGCGGCCCGGTTGCTTGACCATCAGCAGGTCACGCAGCGGGTCCATGTTGTGCACCCGAACCAGGGTCGGTTCTTCGGCGCACACGTTGCCCAGGGTCAGGGCCATGTGCACGTCGCCTTCCACCGAATCACGATAGGTCACCAGGTTGAACTGGCCCAGTTCGCTGTCCAATGGCTGCTCGGCAATCCGCTGAACGGTACGTTCGTGGATCATCCGGTAGTGGATCAGGTCGGCAATGGTGCCGATCTTGATGTTGTGCTCGGCGGCAAACGCTTCGAGTTCGGCGCGACGGGACATGGTGCCGTCGTCGTTCATCACTTCGCAGATCACACCGCTCGGCTCGAAACCGGCCATGCGTGCCAGGTCGCAAGCCGCTTCGGTATGGCCGGCGCGGGCCAGGGTGCCGCCGGCCTGGGCCATCAGCGGGAAGATGTGGCCGGGGCTGACGATGTCTTCAGCCTTGGCGTCTTTGGCGGCAGCGGCTTGTACGGTACGCGCACGGTCAGCCGCGGAGATACCGGTGGTCACGCCTTCGGCGGCTTCGATGGACACGGTGAACTTGGTGCCGAAGCCGGAACCGTTGCGTGGCGCCATCAATGGCAGCTTGAGCAGTTCGCAGCGCTCGCGGCTCATTGGCATGCAGATCAGGCCACGGGCGTGCTTGGCCATGAAGTTGATGTGCTCAGCCTTGCAGCACTCGGCGGCCATGATCAGGTCGCCTTCGTTCTCGCGGTCTTCGTCATCCATGAGGATGACCATCTTGCCTTGGCGGATGTCTTCAACCAGTTCTTCGATGCTATTGAGCGCCACAAGGCACCCCCTTGAGTCAGGATTTGAGGTAGCCGTTTTGGGCCAGAAAGCTTTCAGTAATAGTGCCGCCAGACTTCTGCGAAGAGCCAGGCTCAGCAGCTTTGTCACCCAGCAGCAGGCGCTCCAGATAACGGGCCAGCAGATCGACCTCCAGGTTCACCCGGCGACCTGGCTTGTAAGAAGCCATGATGGTTTCACTCAGGGTGTGCGGAATGATCGTCAGCAGGAATTCGGCGCCATCGACCGCGTTCACCGTCAGGCTGGTGCCGTCGACGGTGATCGAACCTTTATGGGCGATGTACTTGGCCAGTTCTTTCGGCGCACGGATGCGAAATTCCACGGCGCGGGCATTGTCGCTGCGCGAAACCACTTCGCCGACACCGTCGACGTGACCGCTGACCAAGTGCCCACCCAGGCGGGTGGTCGGGGTCAGGGCTTTTTCCAGGTTGACCGGGCTGCCGCTTTTGAGGTCATTCATGGCGGTGCAGTCGAGGGTTTCGCGACTGACGTCCGCCGCAAAGCCATTGCCCGGCAGTTCAACCGCCGTCAGGCACACGCCGTTGACGGCAATGCTGTCGCCCAGTTTGACGTCGCTCAGGTCGAGCTTGCCGGTTTCTACGTAAACCCGCACATCTCCGCCTTTTGGGGTCAATGCACGAATACTGCCGATGGATTCGATGATGCCGGTAAACATGGAGTCCTCCTCGAGAACAGGGCCTTCTGGGCTGCAGCCGGGAATTATACGCTGACCGTTGGGACAGGTATGGCAATGACTCGCCAGTCATCGCCAACCGCGCGGATTTCGGTAATTTTGAGCTCGGGCGCATCTTTCATCTGCGCCAGCGGCCAGTCCAGCAACGGTCGCGCCGTGGAGCCGAGAAACTTGCCGGCAATGAAAATCTGGAACTCGTCCACCAACCCTTGCTGAGCAAACGCCCCGGCCAGACGCGGACCGGCTTCGACCAGCACCTCGTTGACGTCACGGGCAGCCAGTTCAACCAGCAACTTGCGCAGGTCGACCTGGCCATCGTCGCCCGCCACGATCAGGCACTCCGGACCGTTGGCGTATTGCTCTTCGATCGCCATGCACGTCGCAACCAACGCCGGACCAGCCTTGAAAAACGGCGCGTCCAGAGGCACCCGCAGGCGACCGTCGATCAGCACGCGCAGTGGCGGACGGCTCATGGCCAAGGCGGTTTGTTCGGGATCGAGGCCCAATTCATCGGCACGCACGGTCAAGCGGGCATTGTCCGCCAGCACCGTGTCGGCGCCGGTCAGCACCACGCTGGCCTGCGCGCGCAGCCGTTGTACCGCCGAGCGAGCCGCCGGGCCGGTAATCCATTGGCTCTCGCCGCTTTCCATCGCTGTGCGACCGTCGAGGCTCATGGCCAACTTGACCCGCACGAACGGCAAGCCGTGTTCCATGCGCTTGAGGAAGCCTTCATTGAGCTTGCGCGCCTCACCTTCCAGCACGCCGCTTTCGGTGGCGATTCCCGCCTGGGCCAGACGTTGCAGACCGCGACCGGCAACTTCCGGGTTCGGGTCCTGCATCGCCGCAACGACGCGCGCCACACCGGCATTCACCAGCGCATCGGCGCAGGGGGGTGTACGGCCGTGGTGGCTGCACGGTTCCAGGGTCACGTAAGCCGTGGCGCCTCGCGCCTTGTCACCGGCGGCACGCAAGGCGTGGACTTCGGCATGGGGCTCGCCGGCGCGCACATGCCAGCCTTCGCCGACAATCTGCCCGTCACGCACCACCACGCAGCCAACCCGCGGGTTGGGGTGCGTCGTGTAATGACCTTTGCGCGCCAGTTCCAGGGCACGGGCCATGTAATGGGCGTCGAGGATGGCTTGTTCCGGGGAGGTGGTCATTCTTTCACCGGTTCACGGGCGAGGCGATCGATCTCTTCGCGGAACTCGTTGAGGTCCTGGAAGCGTCGGTACACCGAAGCGAAGCGGATATAGGCGACTTCATCAAGCTTTTTCAGCTCGGCCATCACCAGTTCGCCGACCACGAGGGATTTGACCTCGCGCTCGCCAGTGGCGCGCAGCTTGTGTTTGATGTGCACCAGCGACGATTCCAGGCGCTCGACACTCACCGGGCGCTTCTCCAGCGCTCGCTGCATGCCGGCACGAAGTTTTTCTTCGTCGAACGGCTGGCGACTGCCGTCGGTTTTGATCAGGCGCGGCAACACCAGTTCAGCGGTTTCGAACGTCGTGAAGCGTTCGCCGCAGGCCAGGCATTCACGCCGGCGGCGCACCTGTTCGCCCTCGGCGACCAGACGCGAGTCGATGACCTTGGTGTCGTTGGCACCGCAGAAGGGACAGTGCATGGTGGCAGGCAACAAAAAATGGGAGGGCCATGGTAGCGCATCCCCGTGGCAAGACAAGCCATAGGGTTTGCGGTATACAGACGGGCTATAATGTTTTCACCTTGCTGGAGCCGCCAATGTCGTTACGACCGCTCGTTTTGCTCAGTCTTTTCAGCCTGCTGGTGGCCTGTGGCAGCGATGCACCCAAGCCCCAGCCACCAACACCAGGCCCAGCGCCGCAACAGGCGCAGAAGAAGGCCAAGGCGTCTGCCGAGCTCGGCCCGCTGCCGGCTTACCAACGTGAAATCAGTGGCACCCTGATGGGCGTGCCGGCCGACGCCGAAGTCGAACTGGCGCTGCTGGTGATCGACGAAAAGGATCGCCCGCAACAATTGCTCGCCAGTGCCAACCTGATCGGCACCAATCAGGTGTTGCCGTTTCGCCTGCGTTTCAACCCTGAATCCTTCCCGGTTGGCGCTCGCGTTGAACTGCGCGGCCGCGCCAGCCAGTCCGGGCAGTTGATTCTGCATCTGCCGGCGCAACTCATCACCCAGCCGACGACCCAGGCCCTGGGTCAGTTGCAATTCGTCAAAGCGCCATGATTGCACCGCTCGACCTGCAACAGGCGTTGGGTGAACTGCTCGGTGACGCACAGCTTGTAGCCTGTGAATTGCCGGGCACCGAGCTGAAACTCTGGCTGATCGACGGCGACAACATGGATCGCGCCTTCAGCCCCGAAGAAACCCGGCGGATTCTCCACGAGCCGCCGTACTGGAGTTTCTGCTGGGCCAGTGGGCTGGCCGTGGCCCGCTATCTCGCCGAACACCCGCACTGGGTCGTAGGCAAACGGGTGCTGGATTTCGGCGCCGGTTCCGGCGTGGCTGCGATTGCGGCCGTGAAGGCCGGGGCGCTGGAAGTGGTGGCCTGTGACCTGGACCCGCTGGCGATTGCCGCGTGTCGGGCGAACGCCGAACTCAATGATGTGCAGCTGCGCTACTCGACGGATTTTTTCGCCGAAGCGGATCGATTTGATCTGGTTCTGGTGGCCGACGTGTTGTACGACCGGGAGAATCTGCCGCTACTCGACGAGTTTCTCAGCCGTGGCCGGGAAGCGTTGGTGGCGGATTCACGGGTGCGGGATTTTCGCCATCCGCTGTATCAGCGCATCGAGATGCTGCAGGCGATGACCTTGCCGGACCTGGCCGAACCCGAAGAGTTTCGGCATGTGAGCCTTTACCACGCGCGGCGCGGTTAGCAAAAAGCTTCACGGGCAAGAGTTGGATCACCCCCGCTTTCAGCCGCCCCCCACCAAGCCTTATAGTGGCCTCATCCACGCTTTTACGAGATCCCCCATGAGTCAGGAAACGCCGTACATCTTCGACGCCACGACTGCCGATTTCGACCAGTCGGTGATCGAGAACTCTTTCCACAAACCGGTACTGGTGGATTTCTGGGCCGAATGGTGTGCGCCGTGCAAGGCCTTGATGCCGATGCTGCAAACCATCGCCGAGAGCTATCAGGGTGAGTTGCTGCTGGCCAAGGTCAACTGCGACATCGAGCAAGACATTGTTGCGCGTTTCGGCATTCGCAGCCTGCCGACCGTGGTGCTGTTCAAGGACGGTCAGCCGGTGGACGGTTTTGCCGGTGCGCAACCGGAATCCGCTGTGCGCACGATGCTCGAACCTCATGTGCAAATGCCGCCTCCAGCCGCCGCCGACCCGTTTGAACAGGCTCAGGCGCTGTTCGATGAAGGCCGTTTCGCCGACGCCGAAGCCACGCTCAAAATCTTGCTGACTGAAGACAACACCAATGCCAAGGCACTGATCCTCTACGCCCGCTGCCTTACCGAGCGCAGCGAGCTGAGTGAAGCGCAAGCCGTACTCGACGCGGTCAAGACCGATGAACACAAGGCCGCGCTGGCCGGCGCCAAGGCGCAGATCCAGTTTCTCGGCCAGGCCAGGGATTTGCCGGATGCGGCAGACCTGAAAGCACGCCTGGCGAAAAATCCGCAGGATGATGAGGCGGTCTATCAGTTGGCGATCCAGCAACTGGCCCGTCAGCAATACGACGCGGCGCTGGATGCGTTGCTGAAACTGTTCGTCCGCAACCGCAGCTACAGCGAAGGCTTGCCACACAAGACCTTGCTGCAAGTGTTCGAACTGCTGGGCAACGATCACCCGTTGGTGACCACGTACCGTCGCAAGCTGTTTGCCGCGCTCTATTAAGCTCTTTTTTGCGGCTTACTCGATCCAGCTGTAGAGCGGCGTATCCCCGCCGCTCACTACTTTGACCTCTGCGCAGTGGCGCAAGCGCACCAACAAGCGCTTGCCCGCCGCTGCGCTGCCGGTCAGCCCTTCCAGTTGCTCCAGCAAATCCGGCCCACTCAATTGCCCGGCCTTGCGCAGCAATTCTTTGGCGATCTGCCATAGCGCATCATCCTGATTCACCGGTTTGACCGGTGTTGCACTCGCCTCGGGTTTGGCAGCCTGCAACTGCGCACCGAGCTGCGCCCAGTCGCCCTCATCCAGTTCAAGGGTCAAATCCACCGGCCAGTCGCCGATGCTTCCGCGTATTCGCAACATAAGTCTGCTCCAGCACATACCTGACTCGCATGCTCCCATGGGTCTTGCACAACGCCAAGCAGACGGTCAAACTCTCGGCACTTTCGTTATAAGATTACATAACAAATTTTTCATTTTACTTTTCGGAGACCCGTCATGCGCCGTCTGCTGCTCGCTTTGCCGTTTGCCTTGTTGCCGCTGGCTGTCGCCCACGCGGCTGTCGAGCAAGATCACGACCATGAGCACGGCAGCCTCGGTGCCCACGAACACGGCGTCGGTCGTTTGAATGCGGCGCTGGACAGCCAGACCCTGGAGCTGGAGCTGGAAAGCCCGGCAATGAACCTGGTGGGGTTCGAGCACGCCGCCACCACCGATGCCGACAAGGCCAAAGTCGCTGCGGTCCGTGCCCAACTGGAAAAACCGCTGACGCTGTTCAACCTGCCGAAAGCCGCCGGTTGCGTGGTCGCGACCCAGGAACTGGAAAGCCCGTTGTTCGGTGACAAACCGGATGCCGACGATGAGCATGAAGAAGCCAAGGACGGTCACGAGCATCAACATGACCACAGCGAAATCCACGCCCGTTACCAATTCAGCTGCTCGGCCCCGGGCGCGCTGAAGACCCTGGACCTGGCGACTGTCTTCAACACGTTCCCGGCTACCCAGAAGATTCAGGTACAACTGGTCAGCCCGAGCGGGCAGCAAGGGGTTGAGGTGACGGCCAAGGCGGCTGCCCTGAAATTCTGATCCGACACCAATCCTGTAGGAGCGAGTCTTGCCCGCGAAAGCGATCTGTCAGTCAACATCTCTGTTGGATCTACTGGCCTCTTCGCGGGCAAGCCTCGCTCCTACAGGGGGTAATGTTGAATGCGAAGTCGAGACAAACCTCATGAAATCGGCGCCATGACCCAAGCACTCATCGAATTGTCCGACCTGGGCTTCAGCTGGCCCGGTCACCCGCCGCTGCTGGACATCCCGGCGTTTCGCCTGGAGCCTGGTGAAACCCTGTTCCTCAAAGGCCCCAGCGGCAGCGGCAAGACCACCCTGCTCGGCTTGCTCGGCGGTGTGCAAAAGCCTGATCGCGGCAGCATCCGGTTGCTCGGCCAGGAATTGACTGAACTGTCTGCCGGGGCTCGCGACCACTTCCGGGTCGATCACACCGGCTACATCTTCCAGCAATTCAACTTGCTGCCGTTTCTGTCGGTGCGGGAGAACGTCGAACTGCCCTGTCACTTCTCGAAACTGCGCGCCGAGCGGGCGAAACAGCGCCACGGCAGCGTCGATCAGGCCGCCGCCACCCTGCTCGCCCATCTGGGCCTGAAGGACGAAAACATTCTGGGCCGCCGCGCCGATTCACTGTCCATCGGCCAGCAGCAGCGGGTCGCTGCCGCGCGTGCACTGATCGGTCAGCCGGAACTGGTGATCGCCGACGAACCGACCTCGGCCCTGGACTACGACGCTCGCGAAAACTTCATTCGCCTGTTGTTCGCCGAATGCCGCGAAGCCGGCTCGAGCCTGTTGTTCGTCAGCCACGATCAGAGCCTCGCGCCGCTGTTCGATCGCCACCTGTCGCTGGCCGATCTCAATCGCGCCGCCACCCCGTCCGAGGTTTGAGATGTATTTGTTTCGTCTAGCCATGGCCAGCCTCGCTAACCGTCGCTTCACCGCGATCCTCACCGCGTTCGCCATCGCCCTGTCGGTCTGCCTGCTGCTGGCGGTGGAGCGGGTGCGCACCGAGGCCAAGGCCAGTTTCGCCAGCACCATCAGCGGCACCGATCTGATCGTCGGCGCGCGTTCCGGCTCGGTGAACCTGCTGCTGTATTCGGTATTCCGCATCGGCAACGCCACCAACAACATCCGCTGGGACAGCTTCGAGCAGTTCGCCAACAACCCGAAAGTGAAGTGGGCGATCCCGATGTCCCTCGGCGATTCCCATCGTGGTTATCGGGTGATGGGCACCACTGAGGCGTACTTCGAGCATTACCAGTATGGCCATCAACAGCATCTGGAACTGGCCGACGGCCGTGCCTTCGCCAGCGATCCGTTCGAAGTGGTGCTCGGCGCCGAAGTGGCCGACGCGCTGCACTACAAACTCGGCGACAAACTGGTGCTGGCCCATGGCGTGGCGGCGATCAGCCTGGTCAAGCATGACGACAAACCGTTCACCGTGGTCGGCATTCTCAAACGCACCGGCACCCCGGTGGACCGCACGCTGCACATCAGCCTCGGCGGCATGGAAGCGATCCACATCGACTGGCACAACGGTGTACCGGCGCGGGGTAACGGTCGGGTCAGTGCCGATCAGGCGCGTAACATGGACCTGACGCCGCAAGCGATCACCGCGTTCATGCTCGGCCTTAACAACAAGATTTCGACCTTCGCGCTGCAACGTGAAATCAACGAATTCCGTGGCGAACCGATGCTGGCGATCCTGCCGGGTGTGGCGTTGCAGGAGCTGTGGAGTTTGATGAGCACGGCGGAAAAAGCCTTGTTCGTCGTCTCGCTGTTCGTGGTGCTGACCGGGTTGATCGGCATGCTTACGGCGATTCTCACCAGCCTCAACGAGCGGCGCCGGGAGATGGCGATTCTGCGTTCGGTGGGTGCGCGGCCATGGCATATCGCGACTTTACTGGTGCTGGAAGCGTTTGCCCTGGCGCTGTCGGGAGTGATTGCCGGCGTGGCGCTGCTGTATGTGGGCATCGCCGTGGCGCAGGGTTACGTGCAGTCGAATTACGGTTTGTACCTGCCGCTGGCCTGGCCAAGCGAATATGAATGGACGCTGCTCGGTGGCATCCTGATCGCCGCGCTGCTGATGGGCAGCGTGCCGGCCTGGCGCGCTTATCGCCAATCCTTGGCCGATGGCCTGTCGATCCGCCTGTGAGGACCTTGAACATGCCCCGCGCTCTGCTTGCGCTGTTGATGTTGGTTGCTCTGCCGCTGTGGGCGGCCGAGCCGAAAGACCTGACCTGGTCGGAAATGATCCCGCCGGATGCCCCGCCGGAAGTGCCGAACATGACGCCGCTGCACGACCTGTCGAAGATGAGCGACGCATTGTCCGCGGAGTCGGCCCCGGCCGCCAAACAGGACATGCCGAACGCGCCGGTGGTGAAAAGTCTCGATGGCCAGAACATTCGCTTGCCGGGGTACATCGTGCCGCTGGAGGTCAGTGAAGAAGGCCGCACCACGGAGTTTCTGCTGGTGCCGTATTTCGGCGCCTGCATCCACGTACCGCCTCCGCCGTCGAACCAGATCGTGCACGTCAAAAGCGAAGTCGGCGTGAAGCTCGATGAGCTGTACCAGCCGTACTGGGTCGAAGGTGCGTTGCAGGTCAAGGCGTCCACCAGCGAATTGGCGGATGCCGGGTATCAGATGGAGGCGCAGAAGATTTATGTGTATGAACTGCCGGAGTGAACACCGGTAGTTCGGTGTTGAATGAAAGGACGCCTTCGCGGGCAAGCCTCGCTCCTACAAGGAAATGTTGAACCTGTCGGAGCGAGGCTTGCCCGCGAAGAGGCCCTCGAAGGTTCCGCAAAAATCTGGGCCATCACTGTTTCGTTGAGCTGAGTCAAAAGACCGTATCAGTTGGATCCCTACCATTGGACATCAAGTATTTTTAACGTCCTTTGGAGCCCCCATGCACAAGTCCCTGCTCAGCGCTTCGCTGCTTGCCCTCGCGCTCGCAGCCCCGCTCACCCATGCCCATGAGGCTGGCAATATCATCGTTCGGGCCGGTGCGATCACCGTCAATCCGACAGCCGACAGCTCCAGCGTCAAGGTCGATCAAGGCCCGCTGAAGGGCGCCGACCTGGGTGGCAAGGCCACCATGAGCAGCGACACGCAACTGGGCCTGAACTTCGCCTACATGATCACCAACCACCTGGGGATCGAACTGCTCGCGGCCTCGCCGTTCGAGCATGACGTGAAGCTCAAAGGCACCGCGCTCGGCGCCGCCAACGGCAAACTCGGCACCCTGAAACACCTGCCGCCGACCCTGAGCCTGGTCTACTATCCGATGGATGCCAAGTCCGCATTCCAGCCGTATGTCGGCGGCGGGATCAACTACACCTGGATCTACGACGAGCACGTCAGCAGCGAAGCCAGCGCCAATGGCTTCAGCAACTTCAACGCGAAAAACTCCTGGGGCCTGGCCTGGGAAGTCGGTGCCGACTACATGCTCACCGATAAGGTGATGATCAACGCCCAGGTGCGCTACATCGACATCGACACCCGTGCCACCGTGGAAAACAACGCCGTGGCTCCGGGCACCCGCGCACGGGTGAACGTGGACGTCGATCCGTTCATCTACATGGTCGGTCTGGGTTACAAGTTCTAAGCAACATGTGATCAGCTTTTGTGGCGAGGGAGCTTGCTCCCGCTGGGCTGCGAAGCAGCCCCAAGATTGATGGCGACTGCTGCGCAGTCGAACGGGAGCAAGCTCCCTCGCCACGGAACTGCATCGGTCATATTCGACACACAAAAAAGGCGCTTCAAGGCGCCTTTTTCGCGGCTATGTAAAACCTCAGCGCCCCAACAACCGTGCCAGGCCAACGCTCATCGGCGTCTGCTCCGGGTAGGTGAACCGCTCCAGCAAACGCCGGTTATTCGCTCGTGAATGGCGGATGTCACCGGAACGCGCCGGGCCAAAGCTAACGGGCGGCAGCTTGCCCACTACGGCTTCAAGGGCTTCAAGCATTTGCTTGAGGGTCGTCGCCTGATTCCAGCCGACATTCACCGCGCCGACCTCGACCTGCGGTTTCTCGATGGCTTGCACCAGCACGTCCACCAGATCCTCGACGTAGACAAAATCCCGAGTCTGCTCGCCATCACCGAACACGGTGATCGGCAGGCCTTTCTGCGCGCGCTCGCTGAAAATGCTGATCACACCGGAGTATGGCGAAGACGGATCCTGACGCGGGCCGAAGATGTTGAAGAAGCGGAAAATCACCGGTTCCAGACCATGCTGGCGGCGATAGAAATCGAAGTAATGCTCGCTCGCCAACTTGTCCACCGCATACGGCGTCAACGGTGCCTTGGGCGTGTCTTCGTCGATCGACTCGCCCTCGCCATTGTTGCCATAGACCGCTGCGCTGGACGCGTACAACACGCGTTTGACACCGGCCTGACGCATGGCTTCGCAGACGTTCAGCGAGCCGATGAAGTTGCTCTGGTGAGTTTTCACCGGGTCATCCACCGAAGCCTGCACCGAAGCCACCGCGGCCAGATGCGCCACCGCGCTGCAACCGAGCATCGCCTGCGCCACCAGGGCGGCATCAGCGACATCGCCTTCGATCAGTTCGACGAGGGGATTGTCCATCGGCAGGTTGCTGCGCTTGCCGGTGGACAGGTCATCGAGAATTCGCACCGAATGACCTTTGGCAAGCAAGGCATCGGTCAGGTGCGAACCGATGAAACCGGCGCCGCCGGTGATTAAAACAGGGCCGTCAGCCATGGCGATAAAACCTATCCAGTAAGCCCGGGAGTGCCGCGCGCCAGGCGCGGGGCTTGATCCCGAAGGTGTGCAGAATTTTCTTGCAGGCCAGCACTGCGTGTTGCGGTTCTTCGGCAGCGTCGGGCCGCGCGGCGTGAGCCTGGGCGGTCGGCGCTTCGATGGCCAGCGGATGCAGGGCGCGCGCTTCAGTGAGAATCGCCTGCCCCAGTGCCAGCGGTGTGGTCGCCTCATGCCCGGCGTAGTGGTAGGTGCCCCACAGCGGCGCAGCACAATCGAGTTGCTTGAGCACCGAAATGATCACTCGGGCAGCGTCGTCCACCGGCGTCGGATTACCGCGACGATCATCCGCCAACAGCAGTTCTTCAGCTTTCTCGGCTCGGGCGAGGAATCGCCCGAGGGTGCCCTCGGGGCTGTCATCGAGCAGCCAGCCGAAACGCAGCAACACATGCTGTGGACAAGTGGCGCGCACGCTTTGCTCAATGCGCCACAAAGCTTGACCGCGCAGGCCCAACGGTACCGGTTCGTCTTTTTCGCTGTAGGCGGTCGCCCGGGAGCCATCGAACACGCGATAACTCGACGGTTGCACCAGCACGATGTTGTGATGCTGGCACAATTCGGCCAGACGCTCGATGGCGCGCTCCTGCCCGGCCAGACGCTGTTCGCTGACGGTCTCCGCCTGGAACCAGTCGAAATAGTAGGCGAGATTGATCAACGCATCCGGACGGGTATCGTCGAGCAGTTGCGTCAGGCTCGCGGCGTCCCAGCCGTCTTGTGGTGGGCGGGGGGCGAGGAAACCGATGTCTTCCTCCGCACCGAGGCGAATCAGCGCCTGCCCAAGGGCATTTCCGCCGCCCAGTAACATAAGGCGCATTCGCATAGAGTCAGCAGGCCCAGTCTGATTGGAACGATGGCTTTATCGACAGCGCCCGCAGGCGATGTCCTCAATAATTGCCGGAATCGTTGCATTTTGCGGGTTTAGTGCGCAACCGTCACCCGTAAAGTGTAGTTCCCGGGGATTTGTGGTGCCGCTACTGGCCTCAGGAGCAACACAGAGCCTGAGCGGTACTTGCAACTTCCCGTCCCCACCCGCATAAATTGGCTCATGAACCTGCCCATCCCCGCAGACAGCGCTCTGAACGGTTTCCACCCCGCCGTCAGCGCCTGGTTCAGCAACACCTTCGCGACGGCTACCGCCGCCCAGGCCCGGGCGTGGCCGTTGATCCGCCAGCGCCGTTCAACGCTGATTGCCGCGCCCACCGGCTCCGGCAAAACCCTCACCGCGTTTCTGGCCGTGCTCGACGATCTGGTCCATCGTGGCCTGGAAAACCCGGATGGCCTGCCAGACGAAACCCTGGTGGTCTACGTTTCGCCGCTCAAGGCCCTGTCCAACGACATCCGGATCAACCTGCAAAACCCGCTGGCCGGCATCACCGAGCAGTTACGCCTGATGGGCCTGCCCGACGTGCCGATCAGCACCGCCGTGCGCACCGGCGATACGCCGCAAAAAGACCGCTCGGCCATGCGCAAAACCGCGCCGCACATTCTGGTGACCACTCCGGAATCCTTATACGTGCTGCTCGGCTCCGACTCCGGCCGGAAAATGCTCGGCACCACGCAAACGGTGATCGTCGACGAAATCCACGCCATCGCCGCCAGCAAACGCGGCAGTCACCTGGCCCTGAGCCTGGAGCGCCTGCAAGCGCTTTGCCCGCAACCGTTGGTGCGGATCGGCCTGTCCGCCACGCAAAAACCCATCGAGGCGGTATCGCGTTTTTTGGTTGGCGGTGATCGCGACTGCGAAATCATCGACATCGGCCATGCCCGCCCACGGGATCTCGATATCGAAGTGCCGCCCGTGCCGTTGTCAGCGGTGATGGCCAACGACGTGTGGGAGCTGGTCTATGACCGCCTCGCCGCCCTCGCCCGCGAACACCGGACCACGCTGATTTTCGTCAACACCCGGCGCCTGGCCGAACGCCTGAGCCGACACTTGAGCGAACGCCTCGGCAAAGACGCGGTGGCCGCCCACCATGGCAGCCTGGCCAAGGAGTTTCGCCTGGACGCCGAGCAACGGCTCAAGCGCGGCGAGCTGCAAGTGCTGATCGCCACCGCCTCGCTGGAACTGGGGATTGATATCGGCGACGTCGACCTGGTGTGCCAGATCGCTTCGCCACGCTCGATTGCCGGTTTTCTGCAACGGGTCGGCCGCTCCGGGCACCAGGTCGGCGGCACACCCAAGGGCCGATTGTTCGCCACCACCCGCGACGACCTGATCGAATGCGCCGCTTTGCTCGATTGCGTGCGCCGTGGCGAACTCGACACCTTGTTGATCCCCGAAGCGCCGCTGGACGTGCTGGCCCAGCAGATCATCGCCGAGGTCAGTTGCCAGGAATGGCACGAGCAGGCGTTGCTGGAGATGCTGCGTAAAGCCTCGCCTTACGCCAAGCTCGACGAAAAGCATTATCAGGCGCTGCTGCACATGCTCGCCGAGGGCTACAACGGTCGCCAGGGCATACGTAGCGCGTACCTGCACCGGGACGCCGTAAGCCGCACCTTGCGCGGTCGTCGGGGCGCCAAGCTGACCGCCGTGACCAGCGGCGGGACGATTCCCGACAACGCCGACTACAGCGTGTTGCTGGAGCCTCAGGGGCTGAACATCGGCAGCGTCAACGAAGACTTCGCGGTGGAAAGCATCGCCGGGGATATCTTTCAGCTGGGCAATACGTCGTATCGAATCCTGCGGGTCGAAACCGGCAAGGTCCGGGTCGAAGATGCTCAGGGCCAGCCGCCGACCATTCCGTTCTGGCTCGGTGAAGCACCCGGTCGCAGCAATGAACTGTCGTTCGCCGTGGCCCGCCTGCAAGCGCAACTCGATGAACTCCTCGCCGCCACACCCGGCGATCTGCAACAGGCCCTCGACTGGCTGACCGACACTCTCGGCCTGAACCTCGCCAGCGCCGAGCAACTGGTCGACTACCTGGCCCGGGCCCGCCTGACCCTCGGCGCCTTGCCGTCCCAGGACACACTGGTGATGGAGCGCTTTTTCGACGAGTCAGGCGGTACGCAACTGATCATCCACTCACCGTTCGGCAGCCGCATCAACCGCGCCTGGGGCCTGGCCCTGCGCAAGCGTTTCTGCCGCACCTTCAACTTCGAATTGCAGGCCGCCGCCAGCGAGGACGCCATCGTGTTGTCGCTGTCCAGCAGCCACAGCTTCGAGCTGGACGACGTCTGGCGCTACCTGCACAGCAACAGCGCCGAACATATCCTGACTCAAGCGGTGCTCGAAGCCCCGCTGTTCGGCGTACGCTGGCGCTGGAATGCCGGGGTCGCCCTCGCGCTGCCACGCTACAGCGGCGGCCGCAAAGTGCCGCCGCAGATCCAACGGATGAAAAGCGAAGACCTGATCGCCAGCGTGTTTCCCGATCAGATCGCCTGCGTGGAAAACCTCGCCGGCGAGCGCGAGATTCCCGACCATCCGCTGGTGGAACAAACCCTCGACGATTGCCTGCACGAGGCCATGGACAGCGAAGGCTGGCTGGCGTTGTTGCGGCGCATGGAACAGGGCGATATCCGCCTGATCAGCCGCGACCTGCCGGCGCCTTCGCCACTGGCGGCGGAAATCCTCAGTGCCCGCCCCTACACCTTCCTCGACGACGCGCCGCTGGAAGAACGCCGTACTCAGGCGGTACTCAACCGTCGCTGGAGCGATCCGCAGTCCACCGACGACCTCGGTGCGCTGGACGCCGACGCGATTGCCGCGGTGCGCGACGAAGCCTGGCCAACGCCAACCGGCCTCGATGAAATGCATGAGGCCTTGATGAGCCTGGCGTGCATCACCGACGCCGAGGCCCGGGCCAACCCCAATTGGCTCGAATGGCTGAACACCCTGGCCAACAGTGGCCGCGCCAGCCGTTTGCAGATCAACGCCAAGCAATCGCTGTGGCTGCCACTGGAGCGACTGACCTGCCTGCGGGCGATTTATCCACAGGCCACCTTGTTTCCGTCGTTGGAGGCGTTGCCCGGTTTCGATGAAACCTGGGAGCCGGACGAAGCGGTGCTGGAAGTGGTCCGCGCGCGACTCAGTGCGTTTGGTCCATTGCCGCTGAAAGCGATTGCCGAACCGCTCGGTTTACCGGCGCTTCAAGTCACTCAGGCCCTGGCCCAACTGGAACGCGAAGGTTACGTGCTGCGCGGGCAATTCAGCCCCGGCACCCGCGAAGAGGAATGGTGCGAACGGCATCTGCTGGCGCGGATTCATCGCTACACGGTCAAACGGCTGCGCCGGGAAATCGAGCCAGTGGCGTTGCAGGATTTCATGCGCTTTCTGTTCGACTGGCAGCATCTTTCCACCCTGAGCCGAGGCCAGGGCAGCGCAGTGTTGCCGGCGATCATCAGCCAGTTCGAAGGCTACCCCGCCGCCGCTTCGGCATGGGACAGCGACATTCTACCGGCGCGGCTCAAAGACTATTCGGCGAGCTGGCTGGATGAGTTATGCCGCAGCGGCAAACTGGTCTGGACCCGCCTGACCGCGCGCAACAAGAGCACCGGCACGGCATTGCGCAGCACGCCGATTCTGCTGCTGCCGCGTAATCAGGTCGGGTTGTGGAGCAGCTTGACCGAGCAGACGCCGGTCAACGAGTTGTCGCCCAAAACACAAAAGGTCCATGCAGCACTCAGCCAGCACGGCGCGCTGTTTTTTGATGAGCTGATGCACGAGGCCCATCTGCTGCGCTCGGAACTGGAAATCGCCTTGCAGGAACTGGTCGGTGCCGGACTGGTCAACGCCGACAGTTTCGCCGGGTTGCGGGCGCTGATCACCCCGGCCAGCAAACGCCAGAATCGCAGCAGCCGACGCGGGCGTGGAGCGTTTGTCGGCGGGATGGACGACGCCGGGCGTTGGGCGTTGCTGCGCCGCAGTGCGGTCGCGCCGGTTGTGGATAAGCCGGTTGTGGATAAACAACGCCCGACGTCCACACCCACAGAAACCCTGGAACACATCGCCATGACCTTGCTGCGCCGGTACGGCGTGGTGTTCTGGCGCTTGCTGGAGCGCGAGGCGGACTGGTTGCCGAGTTGGCGGGAATTGCTGCGCACGTTCCATCGGCTGGAGGCCCGGGGCGAGATTCGTGGCGGGCGGTTTGTCAGTGGCCTGGCCGGCGAACAGTTTGCCCTGCCCGAGGCGATCCCGTTGTTGCGTGAAGTCAGGCGGCGCCCCCATGACGGTAGCTTGATCGCGGTGTGCGGGGTCGATCCGCTGAACCTCGCCGGCACCCTGCTGCCGGGCGCGAAAGTGCCGGCGCTGGCGAGCAATCGGCTGGTTTATCGCGACGGCTTGCCGGCCGCCGCCGAGATCGCCGGCAAGCAGCAGTTCTGGCTGGAGCTGGATCAGCAATCGACTACAGAAGTACACAACACACTGATCCGCCACTCCCCCCTGTAGGATTCAACCTCCTGTGGCGAGGGAGCTTGCTCCCGCTGGGGTGCGAAGCGCCCCCAAAACCTGTAAACCAATTTCTCCCGGATGCACCGCGCTGTATGGCTTTGCGACTGCTCCGCAGCCGAACGGGAGCAAGCTCCCTCGCCACAAGGTTTAATACCAGCCGTGAGATATTTGACCTGCACGCAAATATCAAATGCCCATCCCTGTATTTTTCCGCACGCCCCAAACCCCGACACTGCGCTCCATCAATCAATCCATCGGAGTTGCAGCCATGCCCATTGCCTTGCTGGCGCTGACCCTTAGCGCTTTCGCCATCGGGACGACGGAGTTCGTCATCGTTGGCCTGTTACCCACCATCGGCGCCGACCTCAGCGTCAGCCTGCCGTCCGCCGGTTTGCTGGTCAGTTTGTATGCACTCGGGGTGGCCGTCGGCGCGCCGGTGCTGACCGCCCTCACCGGCAAAGTCCCGCGTAAATTGCTGCTGTTGTCGCTGATGGTGCTGTTCACCCTCGGCAACTTGTTGGCCTGGAAAGCGCCGAGCTACGAGTCGCTGATCATTGCGCGGATCGTCACCGGCCTGGCCCACGGGGTGTTTTTCTCAATTGGCTCGATCATCGCCACCAGCCTGGTGCCTAAGGAAAAAGCCGCCAGCGCGATTGCCATCATGTTCACCGGCCTGACTGTGGCGCTGGTCACTGGCGTGCCGCTGGGGACGTTTATCGGTCAGCATTTCGGCTGGCGTGAAACCTTCCTCGCGGTGTCTGCACTGGGTGTGATCGCCTTCATCGGCAGCCTGCTCTACGTACCGAAGAACATCGCCCACAGCAAACCGGCTTCGCTGTTGCAGCAGTTGCAAGTGCTCAAGCAACCGCGCCTGTTGTTGGTGTATGCCATGACGGCGGTCGGCTACGGCGGCTCGTTCATCGCCTTCACCTTTCTGGCACCGATTCTTCAGGACATTGCGGGCTTCAGCGCCAGCACCGTCAGCCTGGTGCTGCTGGTGTACGGCATCTCGGTGGCCGTCGGCAACATCTGGGGCGGCAAGCTGGCGGATAAACGCGGCCCGATCGGCGCCCTGAAAATCATCTTCGCCCTGCTCGCCGCCGTACTGTTCGCACTGACCTTCACCGCCGCCAATCCATGGCTGGCCCTGGCCACTGTGCTGGTCTGGGGTGCGGTGGCGTTCGGCAACGTGCCGGGGCTGCAGGTGTATGTGGTGCGTCAGGCCGAACATCACACCCCGCATGCGGTGGACGTGGCGTCGGGCCTGAACATCGCGGCATTCAACCTCGGCATTGCCGGTGGTGCGTGGGGTGGTGGCTTGATCGTGGCGCATATGGGCCTGATCCATACCGCGTGGATCGGTGGCCTGGTGGTGTTGGTGGCATTGGCACTGACCGCCTGGAGTGGTCGTCTCGATCGATTGGGTCCGGTGTATGCCGAGCCGGCTGAAGGTTCGGCCCGGATCGTTGTCGGGCACTGATAGATCAAAAGATCGTAGCCTTCGGCAACTCCTGCACGCCTGTGGGAAGCTGCCGAAGGCTGCGATCTTTTGCTTTTACCGTCCGTAGCCCCGTCGAAACTTTCTCGCACACCCGGCAGTCATCAAAAGACAGGGCTGTCCGAGGATGGGAGGCGACATGGCGGCGATTCATATCGGCATTTCAGGCTGGCGCTACACGCCCTGGCGGGGAGCCTTCTACCCGAAGGGGCTGACCCACAAACGCGAATTGCAATTCGCGTCACGGGCGGTCAACAGCATCGAAATCAATGGATCATTCTACGCCCTGCAACGGCCCGAACGTTACGCCCAGTGGTACGCCGAAACCCCGGCGGGCTTCGTGTTCAGCGTCAAGGCGCCGCGTTTCATCACCCACATCAAGCGCTTGCGGGAGATCCATAAACCCCTGGCGAATTTCTTCGCCTCCGGGGTGCTGGAACTCAAGGAAAAACTCGGCCCGATCCTTTGGCAGTTCCCGCCCAGCTTCAAATTCGACCCGGAGCTGTTCGAACACTTTCTTGAACAACTGCCCCACGACACCGAACAGGCCGCCGCCCTTGCCCGCCAGCACGAACCACGTCTGAACGGTCACGCCAGCATGAAGGCCTACGGCAAAAAACCAGTGCGTCATGCCGTGGAAATTCGCCACGAAAGCTTCGTCGATCCGGCCTTCGTCCGGCTGCTCAAACGCTACAACACCGCGTTGGTGATTGCCGACACCGCCGGCAAATGGCCGTACCGCGAAGACCTCACCAGCGATTTCGTCTACCTGCGCCTGCACGGCGCCGAAGAACTCTACGCCAGCGGTTACACCCCTCAAGCGCTGCAACGCTGGAGCGAGCGGATCGAGGCCTGGCATCACGGCCAGCAACCGGCAGATCCGCAATTGATCGCGCCCCGGCAAAAACCCAAGACTCGCAGATCCCGGGAAGTGTTCTGCTATTTCGATAACGACATCAAAGTCCGCGCGCCCTTCGATGCCCGCCACCTGCTTGAGCGTTTGCATCTCGACAAAGACCTTGTCACGGCCCCCGGCGAGCCGGTTGCCGAAGGAGCGCTGCCATGAGCATTCCCGAACCGGTCGGCGGAACGGATGAACAGCAACCCATCATCAATGCCGTGAGCCGCTTCACCGTGCTGACGGTCAACACCCACAAGGGGTTTACCGCACTCAATCGGCGCTTCATCCTGCCCGAGTTGCGCGAAGCGGTGCGCAGTGTGTCCGCCGATGTGGTGTTTTTGCAGGAGGTCCACGGCACCCACGAACAGCATCCCCAGCGCTACAACAATTGGCCGGCGATGCCCCAGTACGAATTCCTTGCCGATAGCCTGTGGCCGCAATTCGCCTACGGGCGCAACGCGGTCTACCCGGCGGGCGATCACGGCAATGCACTGTTGTCGAAATTCCAGATCATTCGCCACGACAACCTCGACGTGTCCATCAGCGGCCATGAAAACCGTGGAGTCCTGCATTGCGTGTTGCGGATGCCCGGCGATGGCCGGGAAGTGCATGCCATTTGCGTCCATCTGGGTCTGCGCGAAAGCCACCGGACGGCACAGCTCAAGCTGCTGATCCGACGCCTGGAAGAGTTACCGCAAGATGCCCCGGTGGTGGTCGCCGGCGACTTCAACGACTGGCGCCAACGCGCCGATGCGTTGCTCAAGCCTTGCGGTTTGCGTGAGGTCTTTGCCGAGCAGCATGGCAAACCGGCGCGCAGTTTCCCCGCGCGTTTGCCGGCGTTACGCCTGGACCGCATCTACGTGCGCCATCTCAAGGCCAGCCATCCGCAAGTGCTGGCGGCACGCCCCTGGTCACACCTTTCCGACCATGCGCCCCTGTCGGTGGAGATCGAGTTATGAGCAGCCCATCGATGGAAAAAACCACGGTCGAACACGTCTCCCCTCCTCCCCCCGTGCGCGAGCCTGCGGTGACTGAAGTTGAATACGGCTGGCACGGTAACAACCGGGTCGAGTTGCTGGAAAACGGTGAGGCGTACTTTCCACGGGTGTTTGAAGTGCTGCGCCAGGCCCAGAGGGAAATCCTCCTGGAAACCTTCATTCTGTTCGAAGACAAGGTCGGCAATGAGCTTCAACAGATCCTGATTGAAGCGGCGCAACGCGGTGTGCGTATCACGGTCAGTCTCGACGGCTTTGGTTGTGGCGAACTGAGTACGGCGTTCCTCGCCGCCCTGAGCAACGCAGGCGTGCACCTGCAAATATTCGACCCTGCCCCGCGTCACCTGGGCATCCGCACCAACTGGTTCCGCCGTCTGCACCGCAAGATTGTGGTGGTCGACGGCACGATTGCGTTCCTCGGCGGGATCAATTTTTCCGCCGACCATCTGGCCGACTTCGGCCCCGAGGCCAAGCAGGATTATTCGGTTGAAGTGCAAGGCCCGGCAGTGGCCGATATTCATCATTTCGCCCTGCTAAAAAGCGGTCGACCGGCTCGGGCCAAATACTGGTGGCAGCGCCGCAGGCAGCGGCACGCTGAACTGGCGGTCAGCGATCATGACGGTCAGGTGCGGCTGGTGTATCGCGACAACGCAGAACACCCAAACGATATCGAAGAGGTGTATTTGCAGGTGCTGCGCAGTGCCCGGCGTCGCGTGGTGATCGCCAATGCCTACTTCTTTCCAGGCTATCGGCTGCTGCGCGAGATTCGCAATGCGGCACGCCGGGGGGTCGAGGTGCGCCTGATTCTTCAGGGACAACCGGACCTGCGGGTGGCCAGGCTCGCCGCGCGCATGACCTACGATTACCTGCTGCGGGCCGGGGTGGTGATCTACGAATATTGCGACCGCCCACTGCACGGCAAAGTCGCCCTGGTCGACGAGGACTGGAGCACTGTCGGCTCAAGCAACCTCGATCCGCTGAGCCTGTCCCTGAACCTGGAAGCCAACGTGCTGATCCGCGACCGTATCTTCAACCGCGATCTGTACGAGCGTCTCGACGAGTTGAGCAGCAACCATTGCAAGGTCATGTCGGTGGACACAGCCCCTCGCGGGCGAATCTGGGACATGACCATCGGCTTTCTGGTGTTTCACTTCCTGCGGCATTTCCCCGCATGGGCCGGTTGGTTGCCGGCGCATAAACCGCACCTGAAGCCCTTCATCCACCCACCCGGGAGCGCCAAGGCATGAGCCATTCCCAAGCGCAGCCTGCGTCGCACTCCGACACGCCGGGCAAACACCACTGGCACCGCTGGAAAAGGCCGCTGACGATGCTGTTTTTCCTGGCGCTGATCGTATTGTTCACGATGCTCGCCCAGCGCATCGAATGGAACGAAGTGTTCGATACCCTGGCTGATTTCAAAGTACGCACGTTGATCATTGCGTCAGGTGTGACCCTGGCAAGCTTTCTGGTCTATGCCTGTTTCGACCTGATCGGGCGCACCTACATCCGGCAGAACCTGACTTGGCGGCAGATCCTCCCGGTGGGGATCATCAGCTATGCCTTCAACCTCAACCTGAGCGCCTGGGTCGGCGGCGTCGCCATGCGTTATCGGCTGTATTCGCGGCTCGGCGTGAGCAAAGGCAACATCGCAAAAATCCTCGGGCTGAGCCTGGCGACCAACTGGTTCGGCTACATGGTGATTGCCGGCGCGGTGTTCAGCAGCGGCCTGATGCGAATGCCGCCGGGCTGGAAAGTGAGCAGCAATGCACTGCAGGACGTGGGGATTTTGTTGCTGTTGTTGAGCATGGGATATCTGGCGGCCTGCCGGTATTCCAGGCGCCGGAAATGGTCGGTTCGCGGCGTGGATATCATTCTGCCGTCGCTACGCATGGCAATCCTGCAACTGGCCCTCGGCGCACTGAACTGGGCGCTGATGGCGGCGGTGATCTTCACGTTGCTGCCGAGCAAACTGGACTATCCGCCGGTGCTTGGTGTGTTGCTGATCAGCGCCATTGCCGGGGTCATCACCCATATCCCGGCCGGGCTCGGTGTGTTGGAGGCGGTGTTCGTGGCGCTGCTGCAGCACGAAGTATCGCGGGGCAGCCTGGTGGCGGGGTTGATCGCTTATCGGGCGATCTATTTCATTCTGCCGCTGCTGATAACCGTGGTGATGTACCTGGTGGTGGAAGCCAAGGCCAAGTCGTTGCGGATCTCGAAGAAACCTCGGTGAGATGTGGTTTGCCCGCGAACGACCGCAAGACCACCGCCTCTCTCAACTCGATTGAATGATGCTCAACCGCTCACCCACCACCATCTCGGTGATCCAATCCACCAGAATCGAGGTGTACGCCTGTTGCGAAACCGGGTCGCTCAAGGCGTGATCCGCACCATCGATGATCCGGTGAGTCAGCGAGTGAGTCTGCTGACACGCGGCGCGGTAACTCATGATCGTCGCGTGGGGTACATAGGCATCGGTCTCGGACTCCACCAGCAACACATCCCCGGTGAATTGCGAACAGGCGTGCAACGCGCGATTGCTGTCGGCGCGCACCAGCGTGCCGCGATAGTCGCGCAAGTCGGCTTTGTCCAACTCACGCTTGGGCGTGTGCCACAAGTCGTCGCGATACAATGCCGGCACCCGCAGCGCCAACCAGCGCACCGGACGCAACGTCGTCAGGATCGCCGCCAGATAACCGCCATAACTGGTGCCGACCACCGCGATCGCAGAGGTGTCGAGCGCCGGGTGGGCGAGCAAACGGTCGTAGGCTGCCAGCAGGTCGCGCAGGTTGTCTTCGCGGGTGACCCTGGACAACGGAATGCCGGTCCCGCCGGTATGGCCACGCAAGTCGAACGTCAGGCACACACAACCCAATCCGGCAATGCCTTTGGCCCGCTCCAGGTCGCGCTCCTGGCTACCGCCCCAGCCGTGGACGAAAAGCACCCCCGGGACTTTCGATTTGGGGCTGAGGAAGGTCCCGCTCATCTGTTCATCGTCGATGTCGATCTGAATGGTTTCGCTTCTAGCCGTCATAGGATTTGACCGTCACGTACTTGAGAAGAAAATCACTGTGTTCCGCCGGCCCGCGGTACACCTCGATAGCGTTCGCCGGCAGCGTTTGATCGCTATAGGTTTCGACCGAGGACACGCGAATCGCACGCAGGCCGGGGTCGTGGACGAAGCTTTGCAGCGCCGCGACTTCAGCGCTGCTGGCACCGCCCAAACGCCAGGATTGTTCGAGCACGCCGCTGCGTTGTCGGCCGTTGCAGTCCAGCCCCTGGGCGATGTCGTAGTTGCGCCGCGAAGCATAGAAACCGGGGTAGGCTTCATCCGCCGCACTGTCGAATACCTGTGCCTGCTGGATCGCCAGCCTCACGTCATCCGGCAGTTCCAGCGCCAGCAGGTCCTCATAATACCCCTGCACCACCAACAGGTTGGACCCTCCATAAACCTGCTCGCCCTGAGCGTCTTCGGTCAAGTATTGATCACCGCAATAACTCAGCACTTTGTCGCCGATGAAGCTTTGGCCGACGCTGTGGGTGATCACCTCGGTCAAGTCCTGCTCCAGCACCACGCCTTCGGTGAACAGTGTCTTGGCCTCGGGGCGAGCGAGGATGGCGTCGAACTGGTCAAGGCTCTTGATCACTTCCTGACCGCGTCCGGCGCAGGCGTGAATAGGCTTGATGCGGATCGGGCCGCTGTAGAGCAGGTGCTCCGCCGCCGGGCGCGCATCGTCCAGGGAGAACACGCTGAGGCCATCGAGCACGACGCTGCGCACCCGTTCGCAAAACAACGTTGCCCAGCCTTCGGGCGCGAACGCATAGCGGTTCAACAGCCCATGACTGATGGCTTTGGTGCAGATGAAATCGTGGTCGACGTAACCGCCCCACAAATCCTCCGGCCCTTTGACGCCCAGCTTCCGGGCGATAGCGGCGCCCACCAGCGTCTGGGTCGGCAACAGATAGCGGTCACGACCGCTGTGCAGTTGCGGGTCGTAACTGCCGCCGTATTCGAGCCCGACGATCTGCGCCAGCCAACGAGCCAGCGCCCGATTGGTTTCAACTTCGTGCAGCGGGGCATCGGGCCGTACCGAATGGGCGAGTACCAGTTTCTTGCGATTTGTTGGGGTCATGCGTCCCCCTTCAATCTGCGTTGGATAAATGTAGCTGGAGGGGTGCAGGGATCAGGCCAATGGCGGCTGATGAAGAACGACTGTTAAATCAGCCGGTTGCCCAGACAGTAATGGCATTACGCCTGTTTGATTATGCACGACGCCCTTCAGGAGTCCGGCATTTTGCACGACTCAAACCTCCCACATTTTCTTGATCTGGCGTGCTCTGGCTACCGGGCCACAACAGCTGGCGGCGTCACGCCAAACCGCGTCCGGTAATCACTCGGCGCCAGCCCGGTAATCTTTTTGAACGTCGCACGAAACGCACTCGGGTCCTGATAACCCACGGTCCAGGCAATGTGATCAATGGTGCCGTTGGTGAATTCGAGCATCTCGCGCGCCTTGCCGACGCGCAGGTGCTGGCAGTACTCGGTGGGTTTCAACCCGGTCGCCGCACGGAATCGCCGCAGGAAGGTGCGCTCTTCCAGCCCCGCCCGTTCGGCCATTGCCGCCAGCGAGACATCGACCGCCCCGGTGCTTTGCAGCCAATGCTGGACCTTGAGAATCGAGGCATCGCCATGGCTGAGAATCGGTGAAAAATTACTGCCGCATTCGCTCGCGCTGTCGCTGTGCTCCACCACCAGAAAGCGTGCCGTGCTGGTGGCGATGCTCGGCCCCAGTAAACGGTTCACCAGGCGCAATCCCAGCTCTGACCAGGCCATCAGCCCGGCGGTGGTGATCAGATCGCCGTCGTCGACGATGGGCGTGTCGGCCTTGAGCTTGATCGCCGGGTAACGCTCGGCGAAGGCTTTGGCAGAGGTCCAATGAGTGGTGGCGCTACGGCCGTCGAGCAGGCCGCTTTCAGCCAACAGGATCGACCCCACGCAAACCCCGCCCAACGTCGCACCACTGGCGTGTTGCTGACGAATCCAGCGGATCAGCCCCTGCGGTGCCTGGCCCTCGGAAAAGCCGCCAATCGACGGCGGGATCAACACCGCGACCAACGCTTCGGCCGGGCCGGGTTGACTGTCATAGACCCGCTCTGGCACCTGATCGCCCTCGACCCGCCAATGACTGACCCGCAACAACGGCAACTGCGCTGTCTGATGCTCGGCGGCAATCCGGTTGGCCACCCCGAACAGATCCGTCAGCCCATGCACCGCCGCCATCTGCGCGCCGGGATAGATCAGCACGCCCAATTCGACGACTGCCCTTTCTACGCCCATTGTCAGTTTTCCCCCTTCTATTGTCGGTGCGGCCAATCCTCGGACGGCCTGCAGAACCTGATACTTGAATCACACCCAACAAGCACTTCGAGGAAACACTCATGGCCAAGCAAGCACTCATCGTAGTCGATATCCAGAACGACTACTTCCCCCAGGGCAAGTGGCCTTTGGCGGGCGCCGATGCCGCCGCAGACAACGCTGCACGGCTGATCCAGGCCTTTCGCGAGGCCGGTGACGCGGTGGTGCACATCCGCCACGAATTCACCTCCGACGCCGCGCCGTTCTTCACTCCGGGCTCCGACGGCGCGAAGCTGCACCCCAAAGTCCTCAACCGCGCCGATGAACCGGTGGTGCTCAAGCACTTCGTCAACGCGTTCCGCGAAACCGAACTCAAGGCCATCCTCGACCAGCAAGGCATCGAACACCTGGTGGTGGTCGGCAGCATGAGCCACATGTGCATCGACGGCGTCACCCGTGCCGCAGCGGACTTCGGCTATACGGTCACGGTGATCCACGACGCCTGTGCCACCCTTGATCTGGAGTTCAACGGCGTCACCGTCCCGGCCGCCCACGTTCACGCCGCCTTCATGTCGGCTTTGGGTTTTGCCTATGCCAGCGTGGTGTCCACCGATGACTTTCTGGCTGGTTAGATGAGAAGCTCGTTCTACAGGATTGCGCTTAACTGATCGGAATCATGCTGCTTCCCTTCTTTTTCATACACCTGCGCAACCGTCGAAAAATCTCACGCGTGAGCTATTGAGGGCTGCAAAAATAGCCTGTAGTGTTATCACGCGTGAGTTTTTCACAACGGGATCAGCACCATGAAAAGCAGCTCTCCATCAGATCCGCCTACCGGGTCTGTTACCGATTCAGCGAGCCGCAAAGGAGAGCGCTCGAAACCCTCCGCGAAAAAACCATCGAGCTTTTACATGAAGCAGATGCGCGCGGGCCTGGGTGCCGCCGGCTATGTGAAACACGAGACTTGGGTGCTTCCCGAAAATCGAAGCCTGCTCAAGCAGATGGAGAAACAGCTACGCCAACCGATTCTGGCTGGCTCATTCATGTCGGAGAATTACATGAGCGCAGGTAATAACTGGAACATCGATCGCCTCTACAGCGCCCTCCAGGCCCTCGACGAAGTGGTTGCGAACGAAATCACCCTCTCCCTCGTTCAAGGCTCCGAATCCAGCATCAAGCTGGAAATGAACGATTTCGGTGGCTTGCCGATTTACATCGCGGTGGTTGGCGATCAGATCATCGTCGATACGGTCCTGGTCGATGTCGAATCGATCAACAACGTCCCGGCATTCAATGATGCCGTTCTGCGCAGCCGGGAAATGTTCCCGCTGTCCTCGATCGGTATCGAGTCCATGCCCAACGGGCAGGTCGTTTACAACATGTTCGGCGCGCTGAGCTCCGACTCCAGCCTGACCAACGTTGTGACTGAGATCAAAACCCTCGTCGACAACGTCCAGCGCGCCAGCGAAGCCTTTGAACGCTTCTTCAATTAATTATTCGGGAACAGGATATATCCAATGACTCAGTCCATCTGGAGCAAATTGTTCACCGCGCTGCGTGGCGGTGCCAACGAAGTCGGCGAATCGATCGTCGACCAACAGGCCCTGCGCATTCTCGACCAGGAAATTCGCGATGCTGACAGCGCGCTGGCCAACGCCAAGCGTGAGCTGGTCACCATCATGGCCAAGCACAAACTGTCGGCTGACCGCGTCAGCGAGTACAACGCCAAGATCAAGGACCTGGAATCCAAAGCCCTGGCCGCCATCCAGGCCAACCGCGAAGACTTGGCACTGGAAGTGGCCGAAGCCATTTCGACCCTGACCAATGAACTGGATGTCGAGCAAAAGCAGGCCACCGAATTCGGCGGTTACGCCGACAACATGCGCAAAGACATCACCAAGGCTGAAAACCGCATCAAAAGCCTGCGCCAGCAAGTGGACATGGCCAAGGCTCGTGAAAGTGTACAGAAAGCCCAGGTCAGCGCCTCGATCGCCAGTGGCGGCGCCAACGGCAAGCTGGAAACCGCCGTCGGTACACTGAACCGCCTGCAGGCCAAGCAGCAGCAACGCGCCGCTGAACTGCAAGCCCAGGACGAACTGGCCGATGCGTCGACCGGCACCGACCTGGAGCGCAAACTGCGCGAAGCCGGCATCACGCCGGACGAAGGCAGCGCCAATGCGATCCTGGAACGCCTGAAGAAAAAATCGGCCGAGTAAGCAATACCCCAGCAGAAAGGGCATTCATTGCCCTGATGCCAGTCAGTCAAGTGCACTGACCCTGTGGCGAGGGAGCTTGCTCCCGCTGGACTGCGCAGCAG
>NZ_JBFTML010000037.1:49247-97249 GCF_056396925.1 Pseudomonas sp. 05N433
TCGCGGCCCAGCGGGAGCAAGCTCCCTCGCCACAACTTTACTCAGTGCTTGTTCTATCTCTTAACTGGCAGGCATTAATTGATCGCCCTTCTTTACTGCCGAATTGAGGTCAAGGATGGATACCCTGAAGGGTTTCAAGACAGTCGCCGGCCTGGCCATCTTCATGGTTGCGCTGCAACTGCTCAATGTGGCGACCGGCTACAGCCTTAACGCCTTCGGCCTGGTTCCGAGAACCTTGCACGGACTGGTCGGCATCATCACCTCGCCTTTCTTGCACACATCCTTTGCGCACCTGAGTGCCAACCTGATTGCCTTTTTGATCCTCGGCACCCTGGTCATCGCCGAAGGGCTCAACCGGTTCATGGCCGTCAGCGCTATCATCATTTTGCTGGGCGGTTCGCTGATCTGGCTGTTCGGTTTTGCCGGCGTGCATATCGGTGCCAGCGGCTGGGTGTTCGGGCTGTGGGCGTATCTCCTGTCGCGCGCCTGGTTCCAGAGGAGCTGGAGCAACCTGATAACCGCCAGTGTCGTGGCCCTGCTCTATGGCGGGCTGGTTGTTGGCTTCCTTCCTCGCCGGGGCATTTCCTTCGAAGGGCATATTTTTGCTGCAATCGCCGGGTATATTGCAGCCAAGGTACTGTTATCTACGCCGCGCAGCAGGTTTAATGCCGCCCGGTAACCGCACTCGAGCACTTAGATGCCCGAGCGATTACGTCGCCAGGAATGAGCCCCCAAGGAGTCAGGGATGTAATGTCGATTTTCCTTTTATTGCGCGCGTACGCGGCGTCCTTCTTCCATCGGTTCGGCTGGGCAGGCCTGGCCATTGCACTGGGCGTGCACCTGACCACGGCCTGGCTGGGTCTGGTGCTTCTGGGCGAACAACACCTCACTACCCCCGCCACATTCACCTACTTCTATCTCACCACCACGCTCACCGTCGGCTACGGCGATCTTGCGCCACAGACAGCCGCGGGACGGATTTTCGTGGCTACCTGGGTCATGCTCGGGGGCATTGCGCTGCTGACGGCGGCCATCGGCAAAACCACCAGCAGTGTCATCGATGTATGGAGAAAAGGCATGAAGGGCAAAGGCGATTTCACCGGCAAGGTCGGCCATACCGTTCTCATCGGCTGGGAAGGCGCGTCCAGCGAGCGGGTTATTGAGTTGCTGCTGCAGGACGAAACGTCCAATGACAACCTGATCGTCATTTGCGATTGCGACCTCGAAGAAAACCCCATGCCGGGCAAGGCGGCCTTTATCAAAGGTGAAAGCCTGTCCTCTGTCGCGCTTTTGCTGCGTGCCGGCGTACCTGGCGCCGAACGCGTACTGGTGCGAACCCATTCAGACGATCTGACCCTGGCCACCGTACTGGCGGTCAATCAACTGAGCCCGGTCGGGCATGTGGTCGCCCACTTCAATGAAAGTGAAATCGCCGCGCTCGCCAGCGCCTACGCGCCCAGCCTGGAATGCACCTCAAGCATGGCCATCGAGATGTTGGTGCGCGCCTCCCAGGATCCGGGCTCGTCAGTGGTCATCAATGAATTGCTGTGCGTGGGCCAAGGCGCCACCCAATACCTGATGAGACTGCCCGAAACCTTTGAAGCAACGTTCGGCGATCTGTACGCACAGATGAAAGAACGCCATAACGCGACCCTTATCGGCTACCGCGCCAAAGGCGCCCGACAGCCTTCAATCAACCCGCCCGGCGCCACTCGCGTCAAGGGCGGCGAACTCTTCTACATCGCCTCTACTCGCCTCAAGGAAATCTCCAATGGGATGGTTTAAACAGTTGCTGGGGCTTGAGGCCCCGAACGCGGGCACGAATACCGATTCGAAATGGACAGCCAACGACAACCTGCCAGTCACCGGCCCGCTGGGCCTGGCAATGGGCAAGGGCGTGATGTTCGACACGACCCTGAAACTGTTGCTCGACGAAAAAACCGCGGTAACCATTCCCGGCTCCCAGCAAATCTGGAGCGCCGGCACCATTGAGCTCGGGCAGTCGACCTGGTTGTCGCGCTACTACATGAACGACGAAGACTACTGGCTGCAAGTGCACACCACCGGCGACATCGCCGGGCAGGTCGAGTCGGTGATCCTGTTCAACTACCTCAGTTACGTCACCATCAACAGTGAAGCGGAGCTGCGGCGGCTGGCCGGCCCTCAAAGCCTGATCGGGCTGCCGACCTACACCCTCAACGGTGTCGAATACACCCGCGAATGGGGCACCGAGAACGGCCAGACCGAACTGGTGCCGTTGAGCGAACACCTGAAGAATCCGGACGAAACATACAGCATCCAGCACTGTTCGATGTTGTACGCCCGCGAAACCGGCCTGACCGATCGCCGGGAATTCCTGCTGTTTTCCGTCGAAGAAGACGCCGAAGGCACCATCAGCTTGAGCACTTCGCTGGGTATTTCGCTGTACACCACCGACCTGAACACTTTTTAAAAAGGAAGAAGTCCATGCTTGAAGCGCTCTCTATCTCCCTGAACAAAGCCGCCGTGCTCGGGTTTGTTTTGTACATCCTCGGCGCCGCCGTGTTGTTCGCGCTGTTCCAGTTCATCTACACCCGCATCACACCGCACCGGGAATTCGAGTTGATCCGTGCGGGCAACGTTGCGGCCGCCATCGCCCTGGGCGGCGCCATCATCGGATTCGCCATTCCGGCCAGCAATGTGATCGCCTACTCGATCAGCATTCTGGACTTCGTCGTCTGGGCGGTGATCGCCGCTTTCGTACAACTGCTGGCGTTCCTGGTGACCAGCCTGGTGCTCAAAGGCGCCTCTGAACGCATCAAGAAAGGCGAAATCGCTGCGGGTATCTATGTCGCGGCAGTGGCCATCAGCGTCGGCATGTTGAACGCCGCGTGCATGACCCCTTCCCAGAACTGATTGCGTCACGGAGCCCCCCATGAAACGAAGCAAGTACGTTCAGCTCTCGCTGGCGGCGTCGGTCGCCATGGCGATATCCGGCTGCGGGCAGGCGGAAAAAACCTACGAGATACACAAAAAGTACAACTTCCAGTCCGTCCAGCAGTGCGCCGATGAAAAGCTCCCGGTCGACATCTGCTCTGACGCCTATATGAAGGCCATGGCCCAGCATCGAAGCATTGCGCCGGTGTATGACAACCAGGCTGATTGCGACGCCGACTTTGTCGCCGACTGGTGCCAGCAGGATTCCGCCGGCAAATTCATCCCCAAGCTCGGCGGTTTCGAACTGAGTGCCGATGGCGAGGTGACGCAGTCCGAAGTGGACGCGGCCAAGGCCAAATTGCCCGCATCGGAAGCGAATGCCGCAGGGTCGGGCTTCTCCGGCAGTAGCCTGCTGACGGGGCTGCTGATCGGCAACATGCTCAGCAGCAACCGCAACAGTTACTACTCCGAACCGGTCTACCGCTATCGCGATGATCGCGGTAACTACTCGTCCTCGACACTCAGTCAGCGGGTATCGTCAGGTTCAACCTTCAACAGGTCCAATCAGGCGCGCTACGGCAGCAGTGGCAGTTACACCGACACCATCACCCGCAGCAAGCCGGTGTCCGTTGCATCGTCCACCTCCCGCGGCGGGTTCGGCAGCCAGGCCAGCGCACGCAGTGGCTGGGGTGGATCAGGCAAGAGCTTTGGCGGTTCGAGTAGCTAAGGGAACAAGGCCATGAAGAAAATCCTCTGCGCAGAGCGTCATGACTGGAAACAGACCGCCGAAAGCCTCGGCTTCCTGTTCCATACCATCGACGACGAACCCTATTGGGACGAGAGCGCGTACTACCAGTTCACGCTCAAGCAGATCGAGAACGACCTCGAAGACCCGACCACCGAAGTTCATGAGATGTGCATGGACCTGGTGGCGCGAGTGGTGCAAAGCGAAGAGTTGTTGGAGCGCCTGAGCATCCCCGCGCCGTTCTTCGACATGGTTCGCACTTCATGGCTCGAAGGCCACCCGCACCTGTATGGGCGCATGGACTTCTCCTACAACGGCAGCGGGCCAGCCAAGCTGCTGGAACTCAACTACGACACGCCGACCAGCCTGTATGAGGCCGCGGCGTTTCAGTGGGGCTGGCTGGAACAATGCATCGAGCGTGGCTTGCTGCCCAGGCACGCCGACCAGTTCAACAGCATCGACACCAAGCTGCATCAGGCTTTTGCCCAACTGCAGCTCAAACAGCCCTTCTATTTCGCCTCGATGAAAGACTCGGTCGAAGACAAGGGCACCACCGATTACCTGCGCCTGGTCGCGGAAAAGGTCGGCATCGAATCGCGGCACATCGACATCGAAGACATTGGCCTCACCAGTGACGGACGTTTCGTTGACCTCGAAGATCGCTGGATCCCTCACCTGTTCAAACTGCATGCCTGGGAGTTCATCTTCCACGAACCCTTCGGCGCAGCGATTGCCCAGAGCGATACGCAGTTTTTCGAACCACCCTGGAAATCCATCATCTCCAACAAGGGCATCCTGCCGCTGCTGTGGGAGTTCAACCAAGGTCACCCGAACCTGCTCGCGGCGCACCTGGACTCCGATCCGAGTAAAGCGGTGCCCAAAGGTTGGGTGCGCAAGCCATTCTTCTCACGGGAAGGCGCGAACATTGAGCTGCAAACTGCCGATGGCCTGATCGTAAAAGAGGACGGCCCCTACACTGATGCGCCGTTTATCCTTCAGGAGTTTGCCCCGCTGCCGAAATTTGGCGACAGCTACACGCTGATCGGTTCCTGGGTGATCGGGGATCAGGCAGCCGGCATCGGCGTGCGTGAGGACAACAGTCTGATTACCAAGGATTCGAGCCGGTTCTTGCCGCATCTGATACTCGACTGAGCCCTCCATCGCCCACTAAAAAGGACTGGTGTCGACATATCGTCAGACACCCACAAGACTTACTGCGCAAATGCCGGATAATGGCGGCCATTCGTTTAGCCGTTATTCTGGTAATCCCCCATGGAAATCAAGGTCAACTTTCTCGACAACCTGCGACTTGAAGCCAAGTTCGATGACTTCACGGTGGTGGCCGATCAACCTATCCGCTACAAGGGCGATGGCTCGGCACCGGGGCCGTTCGACTACTTCCTGGCTTCGTCGGCGCTGTGTGCGGCGTATTTTGTGAAGTTGTACTGCAACACGCGCAATATCCCCACGGATAACATCCGCCTGTCGCAGAACAATATTGTTGACCCGGAAAACCGCTACAACCAGATTTTCAAGATCCAGGTCGAGTTGCCGGCGGATATCTCCGACAAGGACCGCCAGGGCATCCTGCGCTCCATCGACCGTTGCACCGTGAAGAAAGTGGTGCAAGCCGGGCCTGAATTTGTGATCGAAGAAGTGGACAACCTCGACGCCGACGCCCAGGCGTTGCTGATGCCTGCTTCCAGCTCAGAGGCGAGCACCTATATTGCCGGCAAGGATCTGCCGCTGGAGCAAACCATCGCCAACATGTCGGCCATTCTGGCGGACCTGGGCATGAAGATTGAAATCGCTTCCTGGCGCAATATCGTGCCCAATGTGTGGTCGTTGCATATCCGCGATGCGCACTCGCCGATGTGCTTTACCAACGGCAAGGGTGCGACCAAGGAAGGCGCGTTGGCGTCGGCGTTGGGCGAGTTTATCGAGCGACTCAACTGCAACTTCTTCTACAACGACCAGTTCTGGGGAGAAGACATCGCCGACGCAGCGTTTGTGCACTACCCGGACGAACGCTGGTTCAAGCCTGGCCGTAAAGATGCACTGCCGACCGAAATCCTCGACGAGTACTGCCTGAAGATTTACAACCGCGACGGCGAGCTGCGTGGTTCCCACCTGATCGACACCAACTCGGGCAATGAAGAGCGCGGCATCTGCTCGCTGCCTTACGTGCGCCAGTCCGACGGCGAGGTGGTGTATTTCCCGTCCAACCTGATTGAAAACCTGTTCCTGAGCAACGGCATGAGTGCCGGTAACACGCTGGCCGAAGCCCAGGTGCAGTGCCTGTCGGAGATTTTCGAGCGCGCGGTAAAACGCGAAATCATTGAAGGTGAATTTGCCCTGCCGGATGTGCCGGCTCACGTGCTGGCGAAGTACCCCGGAATACTGGCCGGGATTCAGGCACTGGAAGAGCAAGGGTTCCCGGTGCTGGTGAAGGATGCGTCCCTGGGAGGTGAATTCCCGGTGATGTGCGTCACGTTGATGAACCCGCGTACCGGCGGTGTGTTCGCCTCGTTCGGTGCGCACCCGAGCCTGGAAGTGGCGCTGGAGCGCAGCCTGACCGAATTGCTGCAAGGCCGCAGCTTCGAAGGCCTCAACGACCTGCCCCAGCCGACATTTGAAGGTCATGCGGTGACCGAGCCGAATAACTTCGTCGAGCACTTTATCGACTCCAGCGGCGTGGTGTCGTGGCGCTTCTTCAGCTCAAAATCGGATTACGAATTCGTGGAGTGGGACTTCTCCGGCCAGGGTGAAAACTCCAATGCCGAGGAAGCCGCGACCTTGTTCGGCATTCTCGAAGGCATGGGCAAAGAAGTGTACATGGCGGTCTACGAGCATATCGGTGCAACGGCCTGCCGCATCCTGGTGCCAGACTATTCGGAAATTTATCCAGTAGACGATCTGATCTGGGATAACACCAACAAAGCGCTGTTCTTCCGCGCCGACATCCTGAACCTGCATCGCCTGGACGAAGAAGAGCTGCAAGCGCTGGTTGAGCGTCTGGTGGAAAGTGAGCTGGACGACTACACCGACATCACCACCTTGATCGGCATCGAATTTGACGACAATACCGCCTGGGGTCAGCTGACGATCCTGGAGTTGAAGCTGCTGATCTATCTCGCCTTGCAACAATTTGAAGAAGCGAAAGAGGCGGTGGAAATGTTCCTGCAGTACAACGACAACACGGTTGAGCGCGGCTTGTTCTATCAAGCCGTGAATGTGGTGCTGGAGATGAAACTGGACGAAGACCTGGAACTGGAAGACTACGAGGCCAACTTCCGCCGGATGTTTGGCAACGAGCGGATGGATGCAGCGATCGGATCGGTGGACGGCAGCGTGCGCTTCCATGGCTTGACGCCGACCAGCATGAAGCTGGAGGGGCTCGATAGGCATTTGCGCTTGATCGAGAGCTACAAAAAACTGCACATGGCGCGGGCCAACATGACCGCCCTGTAGGAGCCGGCTTGCTGGCGATCCAGGCGCCGCGGTTAACCAGGCAAACCGAGTTATCGTTCATCGCCAGCAAGCCGGCTCCTACAATATGGTGCGCAAAAGAAAACCCCCGACCAGTCGAGAGGACTGATCGGGGGTTCCAGACCTAAACTTTACAAAAAAGTCTCAGGTAAGTCCTAGAACGGAATATCGTCATCAAAGCTGTCGAAATCCGGAGCCGGTTGCGGAGCAGCCTGCGGTGGAGCCGGGCGCGACTGTTGCGGTGCCGACTGCTGCGGACGCGGAGCCTGCTGGCGTGGGGCTGGAGCGGATTGCTGGTAGTTATTCCCGCCTTGTTGGTCGCCCTGTTGTGGACGGCCGCCCAGCAGTTGCATGGTGCCTTGCATGTCGACCACGATTTCAGTGGTGTAACGCTTGATACCGTCTTTTTCCCACTCGCGGGTCTGCAGCTTGCCTTCGATGTAGACTTGCGAACCTTTACGCAGGTATTCGCCGGCGATTTCGGCCACTTTGCCGAACATCGAAACACGGTGCCATTCGGTCTTCTCGACCTTCTGACCGGTTTGCTTGTCGGTCCACTGTTCGCTGGTTGCCAGACTCAGGTTGGTCACGGCGTTACCGTTAGGCAAGTAGCGAACTTCGGGATCCTGGCCGCAAGTGCCGACCAATATGACTTTGTTAACCCCACGGGCCATAACGTTCTCCTAGGCTACGCACGCTGCCTCGGCCGGGTTGTTCACCAGGCGCTCAAGGGTCGTGCGATCCAATAGTTCTGTGTCCAATTTGATGTAAATCGCCGCTTCATCAGCAACGATCACCGCATCTGTTACCCCTACGACGGCCTTCAGGCGCTCAACCAGACCCGCTTCGCGGATCGCCTCGGGCGACAACGGCAAGCGCAGGCTCGTGACGTAAGGTGGTTCACGCATGGTAACAGCAAAGGCCAGCCAAAGTGCAGCCAGCCCGGCACATCCCAGGAACACAACCGACAAACCGCCGTGCTGAAACAGCCAGCCGCCGAGGATCCCGCCCAGTGCCGAACCGAGGAACTGACTGGTGGAATAAACCCCCATCGCCGTGCCTTTGCCGCCTGCCGGTGAAACCTTGCTGATCAGCGACGGCAAGGACGCTTCCAGCAGATTGAACGCGGTGAAAAACACCACCGTGCCGATTACCAGAGCCCGCAAGCTGTCGCCGAACTGCCAGAAGAATAGCTCAGTGAGCATCAGCGTCAGCACCGCGCCCAATAAAACTCGTTTCATTTTGCGTTTCTTCTCGCCGTAGATAATGAACGGGATCATGGCGAAGAAGGAAATCAGCAGCGCAGCGAGGTACACCCACCAGTGCTGCTCCTTGGGCAAACCGGCTTTTTCGACCAGCGCCAGGGGCAATGCAACGAAGCTCGACATCAACATCGCGTGCAACACAAAAATGCCCAGGTCCAGGCGCAGCAGGTCCGGGTGCTTGAGCGTCGGGATCAGTGCCTGACGCGCGACACCAGACTCGCGGTGCTGCAATGGCCCGGTGGCGCGCGGCACCATGAACATCACGATGACGATACCGAGCAGCGCCATGCCGCCGGTGGCGAAGAACAGCCCCGAGAGGCCGAAGGCACGGGTCAGCAATGGCCCTACCACCATGGCAATCGCGAACGACAGACCGATCGTCATGCCGATCATGGCCATGGCTTTGGTCCGATGCTGTTCCCGGGTCAGGTCCGACAGCAATGCCATGACCGCCGCAGAAATCGCCCCGGCGCCCTGCAGGATGCGTCCGGCGATGACGCCCCAGATCGAATCGGCATTGGCCGCCAGCACGCTGCCCAGGGCGAAGACGATCAGCCCCAGGTAAATCACCGGACGACGACCGATGCGATCGGAAATGAAGCCAAAGGGAATCTGAAAAATCGCCTGGGTCAGGCCGTAAGCGCCAATCGCCAACCCGATGAGGGCCGGGGTCGCGCCTGCCAGGTCCATCCCATAGGTCGCCAGCACCGGCAACACCATGAACATGCCAAGCATACGGAAGGCGAACACTAGGGCCAGACCGCTTGCTGCGCGGGTCTCACTGCCACTCATGCGTTCGCTGTGGGGATCGTGCATGGAAAAACCTCATCTGAACCGGCGGCGATTCTACCAGTCCCATCGATTGACGGGGTATATAGCGACGCTATGACGCGCGCAGATGACGCAATCTTCATGCAAGGTTGCGCGCCCCTCATTTGATAGTGTGCATCCATCCAGTATTTGGCCGTATACTCCTACGTTTTCGACGCCCGCCGAGCGAGGCCACTTTGGACAAGATCCTGATTCGTGGGGCCCGAACCCACAACCTGAAGAACATCGACCTGACCCTGCCACGGGACAAACTGATCGTCATCACCGGCCTGTCCGGATCCGGCAAGTCGTCCCTGGCCTTCGACACGCTGTACGCCGAAGGCCAGCGCCGCTATGTCGAATCGCTGTCGGCCTACGCCCGGCAATTCCTGTCGATGATGGAAAAGCCTGACGTCGACACCATCGAAGGTCTGTCGCCAGCGATCTCCATCGAACAGAAGTCGACCTCGCACAACCCGCGCTCGACGGTTGGCACCATTACCGAAATCTACGATTACCTGCGCCTGCTCTACGCTCGCGTCGGTATTCCGCGCTGCCCGGACCACGACATTCCGCTGGAAGCCCAGACTGTCAGCCAGATGGTCGACCTGGTGCTGGCGCAACCGGAAGGCAGCAAACTGATGCTGTTGGCTCCGGTAATCCGCGAGCGCAAGGGCGAACACCTCTCGGTCTTCGAAGAACTGCGCGCCCAGGGCTTTGTGCGGGCCCGGGTCAACGGCAAGCTCTGTGAGCTGGACGAGTTGCCGAAGCTGGATAAACAGAAGAAGCACTCGATCGATGTCGTGGTCGACCGCTTCAAGGTCCGCGCCGATCTGCAACAACGCCTGGCCGAATCGTTCGAGACCGCGCTGAAACTGGCGGACGGCATCGCTCTCGTGGCGCCAATGGACGACGAGCCCGGCGAAGAAATCATCTTCTCCGCACGCTTCGCCTGCCCGATCTGTGGCCACGCCATCAGCGAGCTGGAACCCAAGCTGTTTTCCTTCAACAACCCGGCCGGCGCCTGCCCGACCTGCGATGGCCTGGGGGTTAAACAGTTCTTCGACACCAAACGATTGGTGAACGGTGAACTGACCCTGGCCGAAGGCGCGATCCGCGGCTGGGACCGGCGCAACGTCTATTACTTCCAGATGCTTGGCTCGCTGGCCGCCCACTACAAGTTCAGCCTCGAAGTGCCGTTCAACGAACTGCCGGCCGATCAACAGAAATTCATCCTGCACGGCAGTGGCTCGCAGAACGTCGACTTCAAGTACCTGAACGACCGCGGCGACATCGTCAAACGCTCGCACCCGTTCGAAGGCATCGTGCCGAACCTGGAACGCCGCTACCGCGAAACCGAATCGGCTTCAGTCCGCGAAGAACTGGCCAAATTCCTCAGCACCCAGCCTTGCCCGGATTGCCGTGGCACCCGTCTGCGTCGCGAGGCGCGACACGTGTGGGTTGGCGAGAAGACCTTGCCGGCGGTGACCAACTTGCCGATCGGCGATGCCTGCGAATACTTCGGCGTGCTGAAGCTGACCGGCCGCCGTGGCGAAATTGCCGACAAGATCCTCAAGGAAATCCGCGAACGCCTGCAGTTTCTGGTCAACGTTGGCCTGGACTATCTGTCACTGGATCGCAGTGCCGACACGCTGTCCGGCGGTGAGGCCCAGCGCATTCGCCTGGCCAGTCAGATTGGCGCCGGTCTGGTGGGGGTTCTGTACATCCTCGATGAACCGTCAATTGGCCTGCACCAGCGGGACAACGACCGATTGCTCGGCACACTCAAGCACCTGCGTGACATCGGCAACACGGTGATCGTGGTCGAGCACGATGAAGACGCGATTCGTCTGGCTGATTATGTGGTGGATATCGGCCCGGGCGCGGGTGTGCACGGTGGACATATCGTTGCCGAAGGCACGCCGGACGAAGTCATGGCTCACCCTGATTCGCTGACCGGCAAGTATTTGTCGGGCCGGGTGAAGATCGCCGTTCCAGCCAAACGCACACCCCGTAACAAGAAGCTGTCGCTGTCCCTCAAGGGTGCTCGCGGTAACAATTTGCGCAATGTCGATCTGGAGATTCCAATCGGCCTGCTGACCTGCGTGACCGGCGTGTCCGGCTCGGGCAAATCGACGCTGATCAACAACACGTTGTTTCCCTTGAGCGCTACCGCACTCAACGGGGCAACGACCCTGGAAGCGGCGGCTCACGACAGCATCAAGGGCCTTGAGCACCTGGATAAAGTCGTCGACATCGATCAGAGCCCGATCGGTCGCACACCGCGCTCCAACCCGGCGACCTACACCGGCTTGTTCACGCCAATTCGCGAGTTGTTCGCCGGCGTACCGGAATCGCGCTCCCGCGGTTACGGGCCGGGGCGTTTCTCCTTCAACGTGAAGGGCGGACGCTGTGAAGCCTGCCAGGGCGATGGCCTGATCAAAGTGGAGATGCACTTCCTGCCGGACATCTATGTCCCGTGCGACGTCTGCAAGAGCAAGCGCTACAACCGCGAAACCCTTGAGATCAAATACAAGGGCAAGAGCATCCACGAAACCCTCGAGATGACCATCGAGGAAGCCCGGGTGTTCTTCGACGCAGTTCCGGCCTTGGCGCGCAAGCTTCAGACGCTGATGGACGTAGGCCTTTCGTACATCAAGCTGGGACAATCGGCGACGACGCTGTCGGGCGGTGAAGCCCAGCGGGTGAAACTGTCCCGCGAGCTGTCCAAGCGCGATACCGGCAAGACCCTGTATATCCTCGATGAGCCAACTACCGGCCTGCACTTTGCGGATATCCAGCAACTGCTCGATGTTTTGCATCGCTTGCGCGACCATGGCAATACCGTGGTGGTGATCGAACACAACCTGGATGTGATCAAGACCGCCGACTGGTTGGTGGACCTGGGGCCGGAAGGCGGCTCCAAGGGCGGCCAGATTATTGCCGTCGGCACGCCGGAAGACGTGTCCGAGATGAAGCAGTCTCACACTGGCTACTACCTCAAACCACTGCTGGCTCGCGACAAGGCCTGAATCAGGCCCATGAAAAAGCCCCTGTCACTTTGTCGGTGACAGGGGCTTTTTTGTGCGTCGTCGGCCTAAAAATCAGAACTGCGATTGCAGGTAATTCTCCAATCCGATCAACTTGATCAAACCCAGCTGTTTCTCCAGCCAATAGGTGTGATCTTCCTCGGTGTCGTTCAGCTGAATGCGCAAGATCTCGCGGGTGACATAGTCCTTGTGCCGCTCGCAAAGCTCGATGCCTTTGCACAGAGCTGCACGAACTTTATATTCCAGACGCAGGTCAGCGGCGAGCATGTCCGGCACGGTGGTGCCGACATCGAGATCGTCCGGACGCATGCGCGGCGTACCTTCGAGCATCAGGATCCGACGCATCAGCGCATCAGCGTGCTGAGCCTCTTCTTCCATCTCGTGGTTGATACGTTCGTAGAGCTCGGTGAACCCCCAGTCCTCGTACATCCGCGAATGGATGAAATATTGATCACGCGCTGCCAGTTCGCCTGTCAGCAACGTGTTGAGGTAATCGATTACGTCTGGGTGACCTTGCATCGCCCTACATCTCCCTGCCTGAAAGTCTGTAGTTTGAACCAACCTGACCTGAAGGTCACTCGCCCGCCGCAATAAAAGCGAAGATATTCTGAGAAAATGGGTTCAAATAACGCAAAAAACCGCCCTAATGAGGGCGGTTCTGCTTCTCGTTTAGACTTCGTTAAGCTGTACGCCCAACGCCTTCGCGATGCCTTCTCCATAAGCCGGATCGGCCTTGAAGAAATGCTGTAGCTGACGATCAACCACGTCGCCGGAAACCCCAGCCATTGCACCGGCAATGTTGTTGATCAGCAGCGCTTTCTGCTCATCGTTCATCAGACGGAACAGCGCACCCGCGTGACTGTAGTAGTCGGTATCTTCGCGATGATCGTAACGGTCAGCCGCGCCGCTCAAGACCAAGGCAGGTTCCGCGTAGTGCGGTGCCTGTTTCGGTGATTCAACGTAGCTGTTCGGCTCGTAGTTCGGCGCCGCACCGCCATTACTGCCAAACGCCATCGAACCATCGCGCTGGTAAGTGTTGACCGGACTGCGAGGTGCATTCACTGGCAGCTGCTGGTGATTGGTGCCCACACGGTACCGGTGGGCATCCGCGTAAGCGAACACACGCCCCTGCAGCATGCGGTCAGGTGACAGGCCGACGCCTGGGACCATGTTGCTCGGACCGAACGCGGCCTGCTCGACTTCAGCGAAGTAGTTCAGCGGATTGCGGTTGAGCTCAAGCTCGCCCACTTCGATCAACGGGAACTCTTTCTGCGACCAGGTCTTGGTCACGTCAAACGGGTTCTCATAGTGAGTCGAGGCCTGAGCCTCGGTCATGATCTGAATGTTGACACTCCATTTCGGGAAGTCACCGCGCTCAATGGCGCCGAACAGGTCACGTTGTGCGTAATCCGGATCGGTGCCGGCCAGGCGCGCCGCTTCTGCCGGAGCGAGGTTCTTGATCCCTTGCTTGGTTTTATAGTGCCACTTCACCCAGTGACGCTCGCCATTGGCGTTGATCAAGCTGTAGGTGTGGCTGCCGAAGCCGTGCATGTGACGGTAACCGTCAGGGATGCCGCGATCCGAAAACAGGATAGTGACCTGGTGCAGCGCCTCAGGCGAATGCGACCAGAAATCCCACATCATCTGCGCGCTTTTCAGGTTGCTTTGCGGCAGACGCTTCTGGGTGTGGATAAAGTCAGGGAATTTCAGCGGATCACGGATGAAGAACACCGGCGTGTTGTTGCCGACGATGTCCCAGTTGCCTTCCTCGGTGTAGAACTTCAGGGCAAAACCACGTGGATCACGCTCGGTGTCAGCCGAGCCGCGCTCGCCACCCACGGTGGAGAATCGCAGGAAGGTCGGGGTTTGTTTGCCGACAGACTCAAACAGCTTGGCACTGGTGTATTGAGTGATATCGCGAGTCACAGTGAACGTGCCGTAAGCACCCGAGCCTTTGGCGTGTACGCGACGCTCCGGGATGTTTTCACGGTTGAAGTGGGCAAGCTTCTCGATCAGGTGGAAATCGTCGAGCAGCAGAGGGCCACGAGGGCCGGCGGAGCGGGAATTCTGGTTGTCGGCGACAGGAGCGCCACTGGCGGTCGTAAGTGTTTTGTTTTGGCTCATGCGATCTCTTCCTCTGTCAGTCTTGAACTGCCGGCTAAATCGGCTTGGTGGGAAGTATTGATCATCAACATGACAGTCACAAATTCATTAATTTGCAGACATCAATAGAAAATTACTAATGATCAACCCAAGCATATAGTGCCTATAGGGAAGGGTTTGAAGCTTGTACGCAGAGCGCATTTCTTGCAGGCACAAAAAACCGGGCACTAGGCCCGGTTCTTTGTTTCAGACTGACGTCTTACTCAGCGGATACAGCTTCACCGCCGACAGCACGATCAACCAACTCGACGTACGCCATAGGCGCGTTGTCGCCAGCGCGGAAACCGCACTTGAGGATGCGCAGGTAGCCACCCTCACGGGTAGCGTAACGCTTGCCCAGGTCGTTGAAGAGCTTACCAACGATAGCTTTCGAACGAGTACGGTCGAAAGCCAGACGGCGGTTAGCCAGGCTGTCTGTCTTGGCCAAAGTGATCAGCGGCTCAGCAACGCGGCGCAGTTCTTTGGCTTTTGGCAGTGTAGTTTTGATCAGCTCGTGCTCGAACAGCGACACCGCCATGTTTTGAAACATGGCCTTGCGGTGCGAGCTGGTGCGGCTCAGGTGACGACCACTTTTACGATGACGCATGGTTCATTCCTTACCAAACACAACGTTCGGTGATTACGACGATCAGGCAGTCGCCTTGTCGTCCTTCTTAAGACTTGCAGGCGGCCAGTTGTCGAGGCGCATGCCGAGGGACAGACCGCGGGAGGCCAGAACGTCCTTGATTTCAGTCAAGGATTTCTTGCCAAGGTTCGGAGTCTTCAACAGCTCTACTTCGGTACGCTGAATCAGGTCGCCGATGTAGTAGATGTTTTCCGCCTTAAGGCAGTTAGCCGAACGTACAGTCAGTTCCAGATCGTCAACCGGGCGAAGCAGGATCGGATCGATCTCGTCTTCCTGCTCGACAACCACTGGCTCACTGTCACCTTTGAGATCGACGAACGCAGCCAACTGCTGTTGCAGAATGGTTGCAGCACGGCGGATAGCCTCTTCAGGATCCAGGGTACCGTTGGTTTCCAGATCAATAACCAGCTTGTCCAGGTTAGTACGCTGTTCGACACGGGCGTTTTCCACCACGTATGCGATACGGCGAACCGGGCTGAACGAAGAGTCAAGCTGCAAGCGACCGATGCTGCGGCTTTCGTCTTCATCGCTCTGACGCGAGTCTGCCGGTTCATAACCACGACCACGAGCTACGGTGAGCTTCATGTTCAGGGCGCCGTTAGACGCCAGGTTAGCGATTACGTGATCGGGGTTAACGATCTCGACATCATGATCCAGCTGAATATCGGCAGCGGTAACCACCCCCGAACCCTTCTTCGACAAGGTCAGCGTAACTTCGTCTCGACCGTGCAGCTTGATAGCCAGACCTTTAAGGTTCAACAGGATTTCAATTACGTCTTCCTGTACACCTTCGATGGCGCTGTACTCGTGGAGCACACCGTCAATCTCGGCCTCGACTACTGCACAGCCGGGCATTGAGGACAACAGGATGCGGCGCAGCGCGTTGCCCAGGGTGTGGCCGAAACCACGCTCGAGAGGCTCGAGTGTGATCTTGGCGCGGGTTGGACTGACAACCTGCACATCAATATGGCGGGGTGTCAGGAACTCATTTACCGAAATCTGCATGGATGCACCTATTTTCTAGCCCTTACTTGGAGTAGAGCTCGACAATCAGGCTTTCGTTGATGTCGGCGGACAGATCACTGCGAGCAGGAACGTTCTTGAAAACGCCCGACTTCTTCTCAGTGTCTACTTCTACCCATTCTACGCGGCCACGTTGGGCACACAGATCGAGAGCTTGGACAATGCGAAGTTGGTTCTTTGCTTTCTCGCGAACTGCGACCACGTCACCAGCACGAACCTGGTAGGACGGAACGTTTACGGTCTGACCGTTAACGCTGATCGACTTGTGCGATACCAGCTGACGGGATTCGGCACGAGTAGAGCCAAAACCCATACGGTATACAACGTTGTCCAGACGGCATTCGAGCAGTTGCAACAGGTTTTCGCCAGTTGCGCCTTTCTTGCCAGCAGCTTCTTTGTAGTAGCCGCTGAATTGACGCTCGAGAACGCCGTAGATACGACGGACCTTCTGCTTTTCACGCAGTTGGGTGCCGTAGTCGGACTGGCGACCGCGGCGTTGGCCGTGGATACCAGGTGCTGCTTCGATGTTGCACTTCGATTCGATCGCGCGCACGCCGCTCTTCAGAAAGAGATCGGTGCCTTCGCGACGAGCGAGTTTGCATTTTGGACCAATGTAACGAGCCATTCTTTACAATCTCCTGGATTACACGCGGCGCTTCTTCGGCGGACGGCACCCGTTGTGCGGGATTGGCGTCACGTCGGTGATGCTGGCGATCTTGTAGCCACAGCCGTTCAAAGCGCGGACTGCGGATTCACGACCTGGACCTGGACCTTTGACGTTAACGTCGAGGTTTTTCAGGCCGTATTCCAGCGCAGCTTGACCAGCACGTTCAGCAGCTACTTGAGCAGCGAACGGGGTGGACTTGCGGGAACCGCGGAAACCCGAACCACCGGAGGTAGCCCAGGAAAGAGCGTTACCTTGACGGTCGGTGATGGTCACGATGGTGTTGTTAAAAGAAGCATGGATGTGGGCGATGCCATCAACCACTGTCTTTTTAACTTTTTTACGAGGACGAGCAGCAGGTTTTGCCATGATTAATTTCCTGTCGATTCGCTGGGGCGATTACTTGCGGATCGGCTTACGCGGACCTTTACGGGTACGCGCGTTGGTCTTGGTACGCTGACCGCGTACTGGCAGACCACGACGATGACGCAGACCGCGATAGCAACCGAGGTCCATCAAACGCTTGATTTTCATGTTGATTTCGCGACGCAGGTCACCTTCAGTGGTGAACTTCGCCACTTCGCCACGCAGCTGTTCAATCTGCTCGTCGCTCAGATCTTTGATCTTTGCCGCTGGGTTTACCCCAGTCACTGCACAAATTTTCTGTGCAGTAGTGCGACCAACACCATAGATGTAGGTCAGCGAGATAACAGTATGCTTGTTATCTGGAATGTTAACGCCTGCAATACGGGCCATTCAGTGGGACTCCAATTGACAGCTACCTACGCCCCGGAAGCCAAGAAATAGGGCGCGAGATAATATCGCTGTAATAACAAATAATCAACCCGGCAGCGCACTAGCTGCCGGGCTTGAAGCACAATCACACTCAGCCTTGGCGCTGTTTGTGACGCGGTTCCGCGCTGCAAATTACTCGAACAACACCTTCGCGGCGAATAATCTTGCAGTTACGGCACAGCTTTTTCACCGATGCACGAACTTTCATCACCAACTCCTCGAACCTTATGGGTACTCAGCGCAACATGCCGCTGCCGTAACCCTTCAGGTTGGCTTTCTTCATCAGGGATTCGTACTGGTGCGAAACGAGGTGCGATTGTACTTGGGACATGAAGTCCATCACAACCACGACCACGATCAGCAACGAGGTCCCGCCAAGGTAGAACGGTACGTTTGCTGCAACCACCAGGAACTGGGGCAACAGGCAGACGGCCGTCATGTAAAGAGCACCGAACATGGTCAAGCGAGTCAGAACGCCATCAATGTAGCGCGCAGACTGCTCACCTGGACGGATGCCCGGAATAAAGGCACCGGACTTCTTCAGGTTTTCCGCTACGTCTTTCGGATTGAACATCAACGCCGTATAGAAGAAGCAGAAGAAAATAATCCCTGCACTAAACAGCAGAATATTCAACGGCTGACCAGGAGCGATCGACTGCGAGATGTCCTGCAACCAGCCCATACCTTCAGACTGACCGAACCAGGCACCCAACGAAGCCGGGAACAGCAAAATGCTGCTCGCGAAAATAGCCGGAATAACACCGGCCATGTTCACCTTCAGCGGCAAGTGGCTAGTTTGCGCAGCGAAGACCTTACGGCCCTGCTGACGCTTGGCGTAGTGAACAGCAATACGACGCTGGCCACGCTCAATGAACACCACGAAACCGATAATCGCTACTGCCAGCAAACCGATGGCAACCAGGGCGAAGATGTTGATATCACCCTGACGTGCAGACTCGAAAGACTGCCCGATCGCTCTCGGAAGACCGGCGACGATACCCGAAAAAATCAACATCGAGATACCGTTGCCAACACCACGCTCAGTAATCTGCTCACCCAGCCACATCATGAACATCGCACCAGCCACAAAAGTGGATACCGCGACGAAATGGAAGCCAAAGTCACCAGTGAACGCAACGCCCTGCCCCGCCAGACCAATGGACATGCCAATAGCCTGGACGAGAGCGAGGACGACAGTGCCGTAGCGGGTGTACTGGCTGATCTTGCGACGGCCAGCTTCACCTTCCTTCTTCAACTGTTCCAGCTGCGGGCTGACGGCGGTCATCAGTTGCATGATGATCGATGCCGAAATGTACGGCATGATCCCCAGTGCAAAGATACTCATCCGCTCCAGCGCGCCGCCGGAAAACATGTTGAACAAGCTAAGAATGGTCCCCTCATTCTGTCGAAACAGGTCCGCGAGTCGGTCCGGGTTGATACCTGGAACCGGGATGTGTGCGCCTATTCGGTAGACGATAATCGCCAGGAACAGAAAACGCAGACGAGCCCAGAGTTCAGACATACCGCCTTTGCCGAGCGCAGAGAGAGCACCTTGCTTAGCCATTTATTCCTCGAACTTGCCGCCAGCTGCTTCGATAGCCGCACGCGCACCTTTGGTGGCGCCGATTCCCTTTCCGATGGTGACAGCGCGAGTAACTTCGCCGGACAGCATGATTTTCACACGCTGAACGTTGACGTTGATCACGTTGGCATCTTTCAGGGACTGCACGGTGACGATGTCGCCTTCCACTTTAGCCAGCTCGGACAGACGCACTTCTGCGCGGTCCATGGCTTTCAGGGAAACGAAACCAAACTTCGGCAGGCGACGATGCAGCGGCTGTTGACCGCCTTCAAAGCCTGGAGCAATGGTGCCACCGGAGCGGGAGGTTTGACCTTTGTGACCACGGCCACCAGTCTTACCCAAACCGCTACCGATACCACGGCCCGGACGATGCTTTTCGCGACGGGAACCCGGCGCTGGACTCAGATCATTGAGTTTCATCGATTAACCCTCGACACGCAGCATGTAGTAAGCCTTGTTGATCATCCCGCGATTCTCGGGAGTATCCTGGACTTCTACAGTGTGACCGATGCGACGCAGACCCAGACCCTTAACGCACAGTTTGTGGTTAGGGATGCGGCCGGTCATGCTTTTGATCAGCGTAACTTTAACGGTAGCCATGATCAGAAGATCTCCTTGACGCTTTTGCCACGCTTGGCGGCAATGGATTCAGGAGACTGCATTGCTTTCAAACCCTTGAAAGTGGCGTGAACCACGTTTACCGGGTTAGTCGAGCCGTAGCACTTGGCCAGAACGTTCTGAACGCCAGCAACTTCGAGGACAGCACGCATAGCGCCGCCAGCGATGATACCGGTACCTTCAGAAGCAGGCTGCATGTACACCTTCGAAGCGCCGTGGGCGGACTTCATTGCGTACTGCAGAGTGGTGCCGTTCAGATCAACCTGGATCATGTTGCGGCGAGCAGCTTCCATTGCCTTCTGGATCGCAGCAGGCACTTCACGCGACTTGCCACGGCCGAAGCCAACGCGCCCTTTACCATCACCAACCACGGTCAACGCGGTGAAAGTGAAGATACGGCCGCCTTTAACGGTTTTGGCTACGCGGTTAACTTGAACCAGCTTCTCGATGTAGCCTTCGTCGCGCTTTTGGTCGTTATTTGACATAACTTAGAACTCCAGCCCAGCTTCACGAGCAGCATCAGCCAGCGCCTTGACGCGGCCGTGGTACTTGAAGCCAGAGCGGTCGAAAGCCACCTGCGAGACGCCAGCGGCTTTAGCACGCGTAGCGACCAGCTGGCCAACCTTAGTGGCCGCGTCGATGTTGCCGGTGGCACCATCACGCAGTTCTTTATCCAAAGTCGAGGCACTTGCCAGGACTTTGTTGCCGTCGGCCGAAATGACCTGGGCGTAGATGTGCTGCGACGAGCGGAACACGCAGAGACGCACGACTTCGAGTTCGTGCATTTTCAGGCGTGCTTTGCGAGCGCGACGCAGTCGAGTAACTTTTTTGTCGGTCATTTGCTATGCCCTACTTCTTCTTGGCTTCTTTACGACGGACGACTTCGTCCGCGTAGCGCACACCTTTGCCTTTGTACGGCTCTGGTGGACGGAAGTCGCGGATCTCGGCGGCCACTTGACCTACCAGCTGCTTGTCGATGCCCTTGATCAGGATATCGGTCTGGCTAGGAGTCTCAGCGGTGATGCCTTCCGGCAGTTCATAATCCACTGGGTGCGAGAAGCCAAGAGCCAGGTTCAGCACTGTGCCTTTTGCTTGCGCTTTGTAACCAACACCGACCAGCTGGAGCTTACGCTCGAAGCCTTGGCTTACGCCTTGGACCATGTTGTTTACCAACGCACGAGTGGTACCAGCCATTGCGCGAGTTTGTTGATCGCCATTGCGAGCAGCGAAACGCAGCTCACCAGCTTCTTCAACGATCTCAACGGACGAATGGATGTTCAGTTCGAGAGTGCCCTTGGCACCCTTCACCGAAAGCTGTTGGCCTGCGAATTTGACTTCGACACCGGCTGGCAGCTTAACGGGGTTCTTAGCGACGCGTGACATGCTTATCCCCCCTTAGAACACAGTGCAAAGAACTTCGCCGCCGACACCGGCAGCGCGCGCAGCACGATCCGTCATCACACCTTTGTTGGTGGAGACGATAGACACACCGAGACCGCCACGAACTTTTGGCAGATCATCGACGGACTTGTACTGACGCAGGCCTGGACGGCTAACGCGCTTCACTTCCTCGATGACCGGACGGCCTTCGAAGTACTTCAGCTCGATGGACAGCAGTGGCTTGATTTCGCTGCTGATCTGATAACCCGCAATGTAACCTTCGTCCTTCAGGACTTTGGCAACAGCTACCTTCAAAGTAGAAGATGGCATGCTTACGACGGACTTTTCAGCCATCTGGGCATTACGGATTCGAGTTAGCATGTCCGCTAACGGGTCCTGCATACTCATGGGCTAGACGCTCCTAATACACAAAAAATTAGCCTTGCGGCTACTACGTGTCGCCGAGTACATCCGCGCAAAAAAAACACGGGCTCAGGCGAGCCGGGTATTCTAGACACACCCCACAAATGAATCAAGCCCCAATAGGGGCTTGATTCAAGTTCAAGGTCACCGATGGTCAGGATCTTGCGACCCCGAACACCGAGACTTCGACAGTGCTTACCAGCTGGCTTTAACCAGACCAGGTACGTCACCACGCATTGCAGCTTCACGCAGTTTGTTACGGCCAAGGCCGAACTTGCGGTAAACGCCGTGTGGACGACCGGTCAGGCGGCAGCGGTTACGCATGCGCGAAGCGCTTGCGTCACGTGGCTGCTTCTGCAGGGCTACTGTAGCTTCCCAACGCGCTTCTGGACTTGCGTTCAGATCAACGATGATAGCTTTCAGTGCTGCACGCTTTTTGGCGTACTTGGCAACCGTGAGCTGACGCTTCAGCTCGCGGTTTTTCATGCTCATCTTGGCCATTTTCCTACTCCAATCAGTTGCGGAACGGGAATTTGAAAGCACGCAACAGGGCGCGACCTTCATCATCGTTCTTGGCAGTGGTGGTCAGGGTAATGTCCAGACCGCGGAGAGCATCGATCTTGTCGTAGTCGATTTCCGGGAAGATGATCTGCTCTTTAACGCCCATGCTGTAGTTACCACGACCATCGAAGGACTTGGCATTCAGGCCGCGGAAGTCGCGAACCCGAGGCAGGGAGATCGACAGCAGACGATCCAGGAACTCGTACATACGCTCACGGCGTAGGGTCACTTTGACGCCGATCGGCCAACCTTCACGGACTTTAAAGCCAGCGATGGATTTCCGAGCGTAGGTCACAACGACTTTCTGGCCGGTGATCTTTTCCAGGTCAGCAACAGCGTGCTCGATGACTTTTTTGTCGCCGATCGCTTCGCCCAGACCCATGTTCAGGGTGATTTTGGTAACGCGCGGAACTTCCATCACGTTCGAAAGCTTAAGTTCTTCCTTAAGTTTCGGTGCGATTTCCTTCCGGTAAATCTCTTTTAGTCGTGCCATGGTCTTCTACCTAGCAGTGTTCAAGCATCAACCGCTTTTTGGGTCGACTTGAAGACACGAATTTTCTTACCGTCTTCTACTTTGAAACCAACGCGGTCAGCCTTGTTGGTTTCGCCGTTGAAGATGGCGACGTTGGAAGCGTGCAGTGGCGCTTCTTTCTCGACGATACCGCCCTGTACGCCCGACATCGGGTTAGGCTTGGTATGACGCTTGACCAGGTTCAGACCACCAACGACCAGACGGTCATCAGCAAGAACCTTCAGCACCTTACCGCGCTTACCTTTGTCTTTGCCGGCGATCACGATGATCTCGTCGTCACGACGAATCTTTTGCATGTCGGATCTCCTTACAGCACTTCTGGGGCGAGCGAGACGATCTTCATGAACTTCTCAGTACGAAGTTCACGGGTCACTGGCCCAAAGATACGGGTGCCGATCGGCTCTTGCTTGTTGTTCAGAAGAACAGCAGCGTTGCCATCAAAGCGGATAATGGAGCCATCTGCACGGCGAACGCCGTGACGAGTGCGGACTACAACAGCAGTCATCACTTGGCCTTTTTTCACCTTACCGCGAGGAATTGCTTCCTTCACGGTAACTTTGATGATGTCACCGATACCAGCGTAACGACGATGGGAGCCACCCAGCACCTTGATGCACATAACGCGGCGAGCGCCGCTGTTATCGGCCACATCGAGCATGGATTGAGTCTGAATCATATAATTTCTCCGACCCCTAGTCCTTAGACTTCCACAGCGCGTTCGAGAACATCAACCAGCGCCCAAGACTTGGTCTTGGCCAAAGGACGAGTTTCACGAATAGTGACTTTGTCGCCGATGTGGCACTGATTGGTTTCGTCGTGCGCGTGCAGCTTAGTCGAACGCTTAACGTATTTACCGTAGATCGGGTGCTTAACGCGACGCTCGATCAGAACGGTGATGGTTTTGTCCATCTTGTCGCTGACAACACGGCCAGTCAGCGTACGGACAGTTTTTTCGGCTTCAGCCATGATTACTTACCTGCCTGCTGGTTGAGCACAGTCTTCACGCGAGCGATGTCACGCTTAACTTGCGAGAGCAGATGAGACTGCCCCAACTGGCCAGTTGCTTTCTGCATACGCAGATTGAACTGGTCGCGCAGCAGGCCGAGCAGTTGCTCGTTCAGCTGCTGTGCGGATTTTTCACGAAGTTCATTCGCTTTCATCACATCACCGTCCGTTTAACAAAGGAGGTGGCGAGCGGCAGCTTTGCAGCAGCCAGGGCGAAAGCCTCACGCGCCAGCTCTTCAGAAACACCCTCGATTTCATACAGGACTTTGCCTGGCTGAATCTGGGCAACCCAGTATTCCACGTTACCCTTACCTTTACCCATCCGAACTTCGAGTGGCTTTTTGGAAATAGGCTTGTCCGGGAATACACGGATCCAGATCTTGCCGCCACGTTTAACGTGACGGGTCAGTGCACGACGCGCTGACTCGATCTGACGAGCGGTGAGACGACCACGAGCAACAGACTTCAGCGCGAACTCGCCGAAGCTGACTTTGCTACCGCGCAATGCCAGGCCACGGTTGTGACCAGTCATTTGCTTGCGGAACTTCGTACGCTTTGGTTGCAACATTTGGCGTACCCCTTACTTAGCAGCTTTTTTACGAGGCGCTGGTGCTTGTGGTTTCAGTTCTTCTTGGCGACCACCAATTACTTCGCCTTTGAAGATCCAAACCTTTACACCGATCACACCATAAGTGGTGTGAGCTTCGTAGTTGGCATAGTCGATGTCGGCACGCAGGGTGTGCAGAGGCACACGACCTTCGCGATACCATTCAGTACGTGCGATTTCAGCACCGCCGAGACGACCGCTCACTTGGATTTTGATGCCTTTGGCACCAATGCGCATGGCGTTCTGAACAGCGCGCTTCATAGCGCGACGGAACATTACGCGACGCTCCAGCTGCTGAGCTACGCTCTGCGCAACCAGCATACCGTCGAGCTCCGGCTTGCGGATCTCTTCGATATTGATGTGCACAGGCACACCCATTTGCTTGGTCAGGTCCTGACGCAGTTTCTCAACATCTTCACCTTTCTTCCCGATAACGATACCTGGACGAGCGGTGTGGATGGTGATACGTGCAGTTTGGGCCGGACGATGGATATCGATACGGCTTACGGACGCGCTTTTTAGTTTGTCTTGGAGATACTCACGCACCTTCAGATCAGCGAACAAGTAGTCCGCATAAGTCCGACCGTCTGCGTACCAGACGGAGGTGTGCTCCTTGACGATTCCCAGGCGAATGCCAATGGGATGTACTTTCTGACCCATCTCTTCGACTCCGTTACTTGTCAGCAACCTTGACAGTGATATGGCAAGACCGCTTGACGATGCGATCAGCACGGCCTTTGGCACGTGGCATGATGCGCTTCAGCGAACGCCCTTCGTTGACGAAAACGGTGCTGACCTTAAGGTCATCAACGTCTGCGCCTTCGTTATGCTCGGCGTTGGCTACGGCCGACTCCAGCACTTTCTTCATGATCTCGGCGGCTTTCTTACTGCTGAAAGCCAACAGGTTGAGCGCTTCGCCCACCTTCTTCCCGCGGATCTGGTCGGCGACCAAGCGGGCTTTCTGGGCGGAGATTCGAGCGCCCGACAACTTAGCGGCTACTTCCATTTCCTAACCCCTTAACGCTTGGCTTTCTTGTCTGCCACGTGCCCACGATATGTGCGGGTACCGGCGAACTCGCCCAGTTTGTGGCCGACCATGTCTTCGTTAACGAGAACTGGGACGTGTTGACGACCGTTGTGTACTGCGATGGTCAGACCGACCATTTGTGGCAGGATCATCGAGCGACGCGACCAGGTTTTAACTGGTTTGCGATCGTTCTTTTCCGCCGCCACTTCGATCTTCTTCAGTAGGTGAAGATCGATAAAAGGACCTTTTTTCAGAGAACGTGGCACTGTCGTATCCCTCTATTTACTTGCGACGACGGACGATCATTTTGTCGGTACGCTTATTACCACGAGTCTTCGCGCCCTTAGTCGGGAAGCCCCATGGCGATACCGGATGACGACCACCAGAGGTACGACCTTCACCACCACCATGTGGGTGGTCAACCGGGTTCATGGCAACACCACGAACGGTTGGGCGAACGCCACGCCAGCGTTTGGCACCAGCTTTACCCAGCGAACGCAGGCTGTGCTCGGAGTTCGAGACTTCGCCCAGGGTCGCGCGGCATTCAGCCAGCACTTTACGCATCTCACCAGAACGCAGACGCAGGGTCACGTAGACACCTTCACGAGCGATCAGCTGAGCCGAAGCACCAGCGGAACGAGCGATTTGCGCGCCTTTACCTGGCTTCAATTCGATGCCGTGTACGGTGCTACCAACTGGAATGTTACGCAGTTGCAGAGCGTTGCCCGGCTTGATCGGTGCCAGAGCACCTGCGATCAGCTGGTCGCCAGCACTCACGCCTTTAGGCGCAATGATGTAGCGACGCTCGCCATCTGCGTACAGCAGCAGAGCGATGTGAGCAGTACGGTTTGGATCGTATTCGATACGCTCAACAGTGGCAGCGATGCCATCTTTGTCGTTGCGACGGAAATCGACCAGACGATAATGCTGCTTATGGCCACCACCGATGTGACGAGTGGTAATACGACCATTGTTGTTACGACCACCAGACTTCGACTTTTTCTCGAGCAGCGGTGCGTGAGGAGCGCCTTTATGCAGCTCCTGGTTGACCACCTTGACCACAAAACGGCGGCCAGGGGAAGTCGGTTTGCATTTAACGATTGCCATGATGCACCCCTTCCTTACTCAGCACTGCTGCTGAAATCGAGATCTTGGCCTGGCTGAAGGGAGATAACTGCCTTCTTCCAGTCATTACGCTTGCCCAGACCGCGAGCAGTGCGCTTGCTCTTACCCAGAACATTCAGGGTAGTAACACGCTCTACTTTCACGCTGAACAGGCTTTCGACGGCCTTCTTGATTTCCAGCTTGGTTGCGTCAGTGGCAACCTTGAAAACGAACTGGCCTTTCTTGTCTGCCAGAACCGTAGCCTTCTCGGAAACGTGCGGGCCAAGCAGAACTTTAAATACGCGTTCCTGGTTCATCCCAGCAGCTCCTCGAATTTCTTCACGGCCGACACGGTGATCAACACCTTGTCGTATGCGATCAGACTAACTGGATCGGAACCTTGCACATCACGTACATCAACGTGCGGCAGGTTACGAGCAGCCAGGTACAGGTTCTGATCAACAGCGTCCGACACGATCAGAACGTCGGTCAGGCTCATGTTGTTCAGTTTGCCCAGCAGGTCTTTGGTTTTCGGCGTTTCAACAGCGAAATCCTGAACCACGACCAGACGATCAGTACGCACCAGCTCAGCAAGGATGGAACGCATTGCTGCGCGATACATCTTCTTGTTCAGCTTCTGGGAGTGATCCTGAGGACGAGCTGCGAAAGTGGTACCGCCGCCACGCCAGATTGGGCTACGGATAGTACCGGCACGAGCACGGCCAGTACCTTTCTGACGCCATGGGCGCTTACCGCCACCACGAACGTCGGAACGGGTCTTTTGCTGCTTGCTACCTTGACGGCCGCCGGCCATGTAGGCCACGACTGCTTGGTGAACCAGCGTCTCGTTGAATTCGCCGCCAAATGTCAGTTCGGAAACTTCGATCGCTTGAGCGTCATTTACATTTAATTGCATGTCAGCTTCCCCTTAACCGCGAGCCTTGGCTGCTGGACGTACAACCAAGTTGCCGCCAGTAGCGCCAGGAACAGCGCCCTTGACCAACAACAGATTGCGTTCAGCGTCCACGCGCACTACTTCGAGGGACTGCACGGTCACGCGCTCAGCGCCCATATGACCGGACATTTTTTTGCCCTTGAATACACGACCAGGAGTCTGGCACTGGCCGATAGAGCCTGGAACGCGGTGGGATACGGAGTTACCGTGGGTGTTATCTTGCCCGCGGAAATTCCAACGCTTGATCGTACCCTGGAAGCCTTTACCTTTGGACTGACCGGTTACATCAACCAGTTGACCAGCAGCGAAGATTTCAGCATTGATCAGATCGCCGGCCTGGTACTCGCCTTCTTCAAGGCGGAATTCCATCACGGTACGACCAGCGGCAACGTTCGCCTTAGCGAAGTGGCCAGCTTGCGCAGCTGTAACACGCGAAGCACGACGCTCGCCTACAGTGACTTGCACTGCACGATAGCCATCGGTCTCTTCAGTTTTGAACTGGGTGACGCGATTCGGCTCGATCTCAATGACCGTGACCGGAATGGAGACACCTTCTTCGGTGAAAATACGGGTCATACCGCATTTACGACCGACTACACCAATAGTCATGTTGTAAACCTCATGAGTGTACGGGGCTTTCACCCGCTATGGCCGCCCATTTCAGAGCGTTACACGACTAAGACCGAGTCTTAGCCGAGGCTGATCTGCACTTCCACACCGGCCGCAAGATCAAGCTTCATAAGAGCATCAACGGTTTTATCCGTTGGCTGGACGATGTCCAGAACGCGCTTATGAGTACGGATCTCGTACTGGTCACGCGCGTCTTTGTTGACGTGCGGGGAGACCAGAACGGTGAACCGCTCTTTACGGGTAGGCAGTGGAATTGGACCACGCACTTGAGCACCAGTACGTTTCGCGGTTTCCACGATTTCCTGGGTGGATTGGTCGATCAGGCGATGGTCAAAAGCCTTCAACCTGATACGGATTTGCTGATTTTGCATTGGATTTCAGACTCCGGCTGCTATTCCCACCGGGCGCAATACGCCCGTTAAAAGGAGGCGCAATTCTATAGACGCCCCCGATAGGTGTCAACCCAATAAAAAAGCCCCCGCTGAGCGGGGGCTTTTTCAAAGCATCGAAGCTATCTCAGAAGAGAAGCTTACTCGATGATTTTAGCTACAACGCCAGCACCAACGGTACGGCCGCCTTCGCGAATAGCGAAACGCAGACCGTCTTCCATTGCGATGGTTTTGATCAGGGTAACAGTCATTTGAATGTTATCGCCTGGCATTACCATTTCAACGCCTTCTGGCAGCTCGCAGTTACCAGTCACGTCAGTAGTACGGAAGTAGAACTGTGGACGGTAGCCTTTGAAGAACGGAGTGTGACGACCGCCTTCTTCTTTGCTCAGAACGTAAACTTCTGCGGTGAACTTGGTGTGCGGCTTAACGGTACCTGGCTTAACCAGAACCTGACCACGCTCCACGTCATCACGCTTGGTGCCGCGCAGCAGCACGCCGCAGTTCTCGCCAGCACGACCTTCGTCGAGCAGTTTGCGGAACATTTCAACACCGGTGCAGGTGGTGACGGTAGTGTCACGCAGACCAACGATTTCCAGTGGATCCTGAACGCGAACGATACCGCGCTCGATACGACCAGTCACAACAGTACCGCGACCCGAGATCGAGAATACGTCTTCGATTGGCATCAGGAACGGCTTGTCAGTCAGACGAACTGGTTCTGGGATGTAGCTGTCCAGAGTTTCAACCAGTTTCTTGACGGCAGTGGTGCCCATCTCGTTATCGTCCAGACCATCCAGCGCCATACGAGCGGAGCCGATGATGATTGGAGTGTCGTCGCCTGGGAAGTCGTAAGTGCTCAGCAGATCGCGCACTTCCATCTCAACCAGTTCCAGCAGCTCAGCGTCGTCTACCAGGTCAGCCTTGTTCAGGAAAACCACGATGTACGGAACGCCTACCTGACGGGACAGCAGGATGTGCTCACGGGTTTGCGGCATCGGACCATCAGCGGCCGAGCAAACCAGGATAGCGCCGTCCATTTGAGCAGCACCGGTGATCATGTTCTTCACATAGTCAGCGTGACCTGGGCAGTCAACGTGAGCGTAGTGACGGATCTTCGAGTTGTACTCAACGTGAGCGGTGTTGATGGTGATACCGCGAGCTTTCTCTTCTGGTGCGCTGTCGATCTTGTCGAAGTCAACACGAGCCGAACCGAAAACTTCGGAGCAGACGCGAGTCAGAGCAGCGGTCAGAGTGGTTTTACCGTGGTCAACGTGACCGATAGTGCCAACGTTGACGTGCGGTAGGGAACGATCAAATTTTTCTTTAGCCACGACAATTAACTCCTTGCCTAAAGGACTGAATCAGCCTTGTTTTTTGGTAACGGTTTCGACGATGTGCGACGGAGCCGTATTGTATTTTTTGAATTCCATAGAGTAGCTTGCGCGACCCTGAGACATGGAACGAACGTCGGTCGCATAACCGAACATCTCGCCCAACGGAACCTCGGCACGAATTACTTTACCGGAAACCGTATCTTCCATACCCAGAATCATGCCGCGACGACGGTTAAGGTCGCCCATCACGTCACCCATATAGTCTTCAGGCGTAACAACCTCTACCGCCATGATCGGCTCAAGCAACTCACCACCACCCTTCTGGGCCAGTTGCTTGGTCGCCATGGAAGCAGCCACCTTAAACGCCATCTCGTTCGAGTCGACGTCGTGGTAAGAACCATCAAACACGGTAGCCTTCAGGCCGATCAGCGGATAGCCGGCAACAACACCGTTCTTCATCTGCTCTTCGATACCCTTCTGGATAGCCGGGATGTATTCCTTAGGAACCACACCACCCACTACTTCGTTCAGGAATTGCAGACCTTCCTGACCTTCGTCAGCAGGTGCAAAACGGATCCAGCAATGACCAAACTGGCCACGACCGCCGGACTGACGAACGAACTTGCCTTCGATTTCGCAGCTCTTCGTGATGCGCTCACGGTACGAAACTTGAGGCTTACCGATGTTGGCTTCGACGTTGAACTCACGGCGCATCCGGTCAACCAGGATGTCCAGGTGCAGCTCGCCCATGCCGGAGATGATCGTTTGACCAGTCTCTTCATCAGTTTTGACGCGGAAAGACGGGTCTTCCTGAGCAAGCTTGCCCAGAGCGATACCCATTTTTTCCTGGTCATCCTTGGTCTTAGGCTCTACGGCAACCGAAATAACCGGCTCCGGGAAGTCCATGCGAACCAGGATGATTGGCTTGTCAGCGTTGCACAAAGTTTCACCAGTGGTGACGTCCTTCATGCCGATCAAGGCCGCGATGTCACCAGCGCGTACTTCCTTGATTTCTTCACGGGCGTTTGCGTGCATTTGCACCATACGACCCACGCGCTCTTTCTTGCCTTTTACCGAGTTGATCACGCCGTCGCCGGAGGCCAACACGCCCGAGTAAACCCGAACAAAGGTCAAGGTACCCACGAATGGGTCGGTAGCGATCTTGAACGCCAGAGCCGCGAAAGGCTCGTCGTCGCTTGCATGACGCTCCATTTCCTCTTCCTCGTTATCCGGGTTGGAACCCTTGATAGCAGGAATGTCGGTAGGAGCAGGCAGGAAGTCGATAACGGCGTCGAGAACCAGGGGAACACCCTTGTTCTTGAAGGAAGAACCGCAAACAGCCAGAACGATCTCACCAGCGATAGTACGCTGACGCAGAGCGGCCTTGATTTCCTCGATGGAGAGCTCTTCCCCTTCGAGATACTTGTTCATCAGCTCTTCGTTGGCTTCGGCCGCAGCCTCGACCATGTTGCTGCGCCACTCCTCAGCCAGCTCTTGCAGCTCGGCAGGAATGTCCTTGCGAACAGGGACCATACCCTTGTCAGAGTCATTCCAGTAGACAGCTTGCATGTTGATCAGATCGATCTGACCCTGGAAGTTGTCTTCGGAACCGATAGCCAACTGGATTGGCACCGGAGTGTGACCCAGACGCTGCTTGATCTGACCGATCACGCGCAGGAAGTTAGCGCCAGCACGGTCCATCTTGTTTACGTAAACAAGACGTGGAACGCCGTACTTGTTGGCCTGACGCCATACGGTTTCCGACTGAGGCTCAACACCCGAAGTACCGCAGAACACAACGACAGCGCCGTCGAGTACGCGCAGGGAGCGTTCAACTTCAATAGTGAAGTCTACGTGGCCCGGGGTATCGATAACGTTGAAACGGTGTTCGTGCGAGTACTGCTTCTCAGAACCTTTCCAGAAGGCGGTGATAGCAGCAGAAGTAATGGTAATACCACGCTCCTGCTCCTGCACCATCCAGTCTGTGGTCGCGGCGCCGTCATGCACCTCGCCCATTTTGTGACTTTTGCCAGTGTAAAAAAGGACGCGCTCGGTGGTGGTGGTTTTACCAGCATCCACGTGAGCAACGATACCGATGTTACGGTAGCGGCTAATCGGAGTAGTACGAGCCATAAAGCCCTCGCAAAATTAGTGAAGCTAAAATTAGAAGCGGTAGTGCGAGAAAGCCTTGTTGGCTTCAGCCATACGGTGCACGTCTTCACGCTTCTTAACAGCAGCACCTTTACCTTCAGCAGCGTCCAACAGTTCGCCAGCCAAACGCAGAGCCATAGACTTCTCGCCGCGCTTACGGGCGAAGTCTACCAACCAGCGCATTGCCAGCGCGTTACGACGGGACGGACGAACTTCGACCGGAACCTGGTAAGTAGCACCGCCTACACGGCGCGACTTTACTTCGACCAGCGGAGCGATGGCGTCGAGAGCTTTCTCGAAGATTTCCAGGGGGTCGCTGTTCTTGCGTTCTTTAACCTTTTCCAGCGCGCCATAAACGATACGCTCGGCAACGGCTTTTTTGCCGCTTTCCATCACGTGGTTCATGAACTTGGCCAGGATTTGGCTTCCGTATTTTGGATCGTCAAGCACTTCGCGCTTGGCTGCTACGCGTCTTCTTGGCATGGATAAGCCCTCAAACGGTCTTCAGGTTCGCTCGGAATCGGTGCCCTTTCGGGACGCCTCCGACCTTACTCTTATCGACTCAGAAAAATAGAAATCGGTTTTTTGCTGCAAGCGACTATTACTTCGGACGCTTGGTACCGTACTTCGAACGACCTTGGTTACGACCTTTAACGCCGGAAGTATCCAAAGAGCCGCGAACGGTGTGGTAACGAACACCTGGCAAGTCTTTTACACGACCGCCGCGGATCAGTACCACGCTGTGCTCTTGCAGGTTGTGGCCTTCACCGCCGATGTACGAGGAAACCTCGAAACCGTTGGTCAGACGCACACGGCATACTTTACGCAGTGCCGAGTTAGGTTTTTTCGGCGTAGTGGTATACACACGGGTGCATACGCCACGACGTTGCGGGCAGTTCTGCAGCGCAGGCACGTCGGATTTCTCGACGATACGCTTACGCGGCTGACGTACCAGCTGGTTGATAGTTGCCATCTACTAGCTCCACTGTTGTCTTGCGACGCTATTGTCTTGCAAGAAAAGCAAAATGGCAGGAACGAATCCCCGCCAAATTTAGGGGTACAAGAGTCTAAAGAGGATCTTGCCCCCAGTCAAGGCAAGGCCCCGACCTCTCCCCCCATCCAACCTCGACAAATTGTCTCGACTGGATGAACGGAGCGATCAGGGCCTGCACTCATTTACTACCGCAGAACTCAGTTACCGCTCGAGTTCAGCGCTTCGGTCAGTGCAGCTTCCACTTCACTGGCGCTCACGCGCAACGGTTTGTCAGCATCACGGCGGCGCTTGCGCTCGCTGTGATAAGCCAGACCGGTACCGGCCGGGATCAGACGACCCACGACCACGTTTTCTTTCAGGCCGCGCAGGTAATCGCGCTTGCCGGTTACCGCCGCCTCGGTCAGTACGCGAGTGGTTTCCTGGAAGGAAGCCGCCGAGATGAACGATTCGGTGGACAACGACGCCTTGGTGATACCCAGCAGAACACGAGTGAACTTGGAGACAAATTTGTCTTCATTGCTCAGACGCTCGTTCTCTACCAGCACGTGAGTCAATTCCATCTGGTCGCCCTTGATGAAACTGGAATCGCCGGATTCAGCGATCTCAACTTTACGCAGCATCTGACGCAGGATGGTCTCGATGTGCTTGTCGTTGATCTTCACGCCTTGCAGACGGTAAACGTCCTGGATCTCGTTCACGATGTACTTGGCCAGCGCACTCACACCCAGCAGACGCAGGATGTCGTGTGGATCGCTCGGACCGTCGGAGATAACTTCGCCGCGGTTTACCTGTTCGCCTTCGAAGACGTTCAGGTGACGCCACTTCGGAATCAGCTCTTCGTACGGATCGCTACCGTCGTTCGGGGTGATAACCAGACGGCGCTTGCCTTTGGTCTCTTTACCGAACGCGATGGTGCCGCTGACTTCAGCCAGAATCGAGGCTTCTTTCGGACGACGGGCTTCGAACAAGTCGGCAACACGCGGCAGACCACCGGTGATGTCACGGGTCTTCGAAGTCTCTTGCGGAATACGAGCGATAACATCACCGATCGCGATTTTCGCACCGTCCGCTACACCGACCAGGGCGTTAGCAGGCAGGAAGTACTGAGCAATTACGTCGGTACCCGGCAGCAAGAGATCCTTGCCGTTGTCATCAACCATCTTCACAGCAGGACGGATATCTTTACCGGCAGCTGGACGGTCTTTGGCGTCGAGTACTTCAATGTTGGTCATACCGGTCAATTCGTCAGTCTGACGCTTGATCGTGATGCCTTCTTCCATACCCACGTAGGTCACGGTACCTTTCATTTCGGTAACGATTGGGTGAGTGTGCGGATCCCACTTGGCCACGATTGCGCCAGCGTCGACCTTGTCACCTTCTTTAACCGAAATCACAGCACCGTACGGCAGCTTGTAGCGCTCACGCTCACGACCGAAGTCATCAGCGATTGCCAGCTCACCGGAACGGGACACAGCAACCAGGCAACCGTCCACTCGCTCAACGTGCTTCAGGTTATGCAGACGGACGGTACCGCCATTCTTCACCTGAACGCTGTCGGCTGCGGAGGTCCGGCTTGCCGCACCACCGATGTGGAACGTACGCATGGTCAGCTGGGTACCCGGCTCACCGATGGACTGGGCAGCGATAACGCCGACCGCTTCACCGATGTTCACCTGGTGACCACGAGCCAAGTCACGGCCGTAGCACTTGGCGCAAATGCCGTAGCGGGTTTCGCAGCTGATCGGCGAACGCACGATCACTTCGTCGATGCTGTTCAGCTCGATGAACTCGACCCACTTCTCGTCTACCAGAGTGCCGGCAGGAACGATAACTTCCTCGGTACCTGGCTTGAATACGTCACGGGCGATGACACGACCCAATACGCGCTCACCCAACGGCTCAACAACGTCACCGCCTTCAATGTGCGGAGTCATTACCAGGCCATGTTCGGTACCGCAATCGATCTCGGTCACAACCAGATCCTGCGCCACGTCTACCAGACGACGAGTCAGGTAACCGGAGTTCGCAGTTTTCAACGCGGTATCCGCCAGACCTTTACGAGCACCGTGAGTAGAGATGAAGTACTGAAGTACGCTCAAACCTTCACGGAAGTTCGCAGTAATCGGCGTTTCGATGATGGAACCGTCCGGCTTGGCCATCAGGCCACGCATACCGGCGAGCTGACGGATCTGCGCAGCAGAACCCCGTGCGCCCGAGTCGGCCATCATGTACATCGAGTTGAAGGATTCCTGGTCAACTTCGACGCCATGGCGGTCAATGACTTTCTCTTTCGAGAGGTTGGCCATCATCGCCTTGGATACTTCGTCGTTCGCCTTGGACCAAAGGTCGATCACTTTGTTGTACTTCTCGCCCTGGGTTACCAGGCCGGAGGCGTACTGACTTTCGATCTCTTTCACTTCGTCGGTGGCGGCACCGATGATGCGGGCTTTTTCATCCGGGATAACGAAGTCGTTAACACCGATGGAAACGCCGGAGATGGTCGAATAGGCAAAACCGGTGTACATCAACTGGTCAGCGAAGATCACGGTCTCTTTCAAACCAACCACGCGGTAGCACTGGTTGATCAGCTTGGAGATCGCTTTCTTTTTCATCGGCAGGTTGACGACGTCGAAGGACAGACCTTTTGGCACAACCTGGAACAACAGCGCACGGCCGACGGTAGTGTCGACGATACGAGTGTTGGTCACGCTGCCGCCATCACGATCGTTCACGGTTTCGTTGATCCGCACCTTGACCTTGGCGTGCAGCGCGGCTTCGCCGGCACGGAACACACGGTCAACTTCCTGCAGATCCGCGAACACACGACCTTCGCCTTTGGCGTTGATCGCTTCACGAGTCATGTAGTACAGACCCAATACAACGTCCTGCGAAGGAACGATGATTGGCTCACCGTTGGCTGGCGACAGAATGTTGTTGGTCGACATCATCAACGCACGCGCTTCCAGCTGGGCTTCCAGCGTCAGCGGTACGTGCACGGCCATTTGGTCGCCGTCGAAGTCGGCGTTGTACGCAGCACAGACCAGAGGGTGCAGCTGGATAGCCTTACCTTCGATCAGTACAGGTTCAAACGCCTGGATACCCAGACGGTGAAGGGTCGGTGCACGGTTGAGGAGAACCGGGTGTTCGCGAATCACTTCAGCGAGAACGTCCCAAACCTCTGGCAGCTCACGCTCAACCATCTTCTTGGCCGCTTTGATGGTGGTAGCAAGACCACGCATTTCCAGCTTGCCGAAAATGAACGGCTTGAACAGCTCGAGAGCCATCTTCTTCGGCAGACCGCACTGGTGCAGACGCAGGGTCGGACCTACGGTAATTACCGAACGACCGGAGTAGTCAACACGCTTACCGAGCAAGTTCTGACGGAAACGACCTTGCTTACCCTTGATCATGTCAGCCAGGGATTTCAGAGGACGCTTGTTGGAACCGGTGATAGCGCGGCCACGACGACCGTTGTCGAGCAGTGCGTCGACGGCTTCCTGCAACATACGCTTTTCGTTGCGCACGATGATGTCCGGAGCGGACAGATCAAGCAGGCGCTTCAAACGGTTGTTACGGTTGATCACTCGACGATACAGATCGTTGAGGTCGGAAGTCGCGAAACGACCGCCATCCAATGGGACCAGTGGACGCAGATCTGGCGGCAGAACCGGCAGAACGGTCAGCACCATCCACTCTGGCAGGTTGCCGGAACCCTGGAAGGCTTCCATCAACTTCAGACGCTTGGACAGCTTTTTGATTTTGGTTTCGGAGTTGGTTTGCGGAATCTCTTCACGCAGACGGCCAATCTCGTGTTCCAGGTCGATAGCGTGCAGCAGTTCACGGACAGCTTCGGCACCCATGCGGGCATCGAAATCGTCGCCGAACTCTTCCAGCGCTTCGAAGTACTGCTCGTCGTTGAGCAGCTGACCCTTTTCAAGGGTGGTCATGCCTGGATCGATAACGACGTAGCTCTCGAAGTAGAGAACGCGCTCGATATCACGCAGGGTCATGTCCATCAGCAAGCCGATACGGGACGGCAGCGATTTCAGGAACCAGATGTGGGCTACTGGCGAGGCCAGCTCGATGTGCGCCATGCGCTCACGACGAACTTTTGCCAGCGCGACTTCAACGCCGCACTTCTCGCAGATCACACCACGGTGCTTCAAGCGCTTGTACTTACCGCACAGGCACTCGTAATCCTTTACCGGGCCAAAGATCTTGGCGCAGAACAGGCCGTCACGCTCAGGTTTGAACGTACGGTAGTTGATGGTTTCCGGCTTTTTAACTTCACCGAACGACCACGAACGGATCATCTCAGGCGATGCCAATCCAATACGGATGGCGTCGAACTCTTCGACTTGACCCTGGTTTTTCAGCAAATTCAGTAGGTCTTTCAAGGCCTTTCCTCCTGGCGGAGCAGAGAGCGGGCAATCCTGCCCCGCTCTCGATTCGCGTCACGTGTTATTCGGTTTCCAGATCGATATCGATGCCGAGGGAACGAATTTCCTTGATCAACACGTTGAAGGACTCGGGCATGCCCGGCTCCATACGGTGATCGCCGTCCACGATGTTTTTGTACATCTTGGTCCGGCCGTTCACATCGTCCGACTTCACTGTGAGCATTTCTTGCAGAGTGTAAGCAGCACCGTATGCTTCCAGTGCCCAGACCTCCATCTCCCCGAAACGCTGACCACCGAACTGCGCCTTACCACCCAGCGGCTGCTGGGTAACCAGGCTGTACGAACCGGTAGAACGAGCGTGCATCTTGTCGTCTACCAAGTGGTTCAGCTTCAGCATGTACATGTAGCCAACAGTAACCGGGCGCTCGAACTTGTTGCCGGTACGGCCGTCGGTCAGCTGCATCTGGCCGCTTTCTGGCAGGTCTGCCAGTTTCAGCATGGCCTTGATTTCGCTTTCCTTGGCGCCGTCGAACACTGGAGTGGCCATTGGAACGCCGCCACGCAGGTTCTTCGCCAGATCCAGAATTTCCTGGTCGGAGAAGCTATCCAGATCTTCGTTACGACCGCCGATCTGGTTGTAGATCTCGTCCAGGAAGGTGCGAAGTTCAGCAACCTTACGCTGCTCTTCGACCATCCGGTTGATCTTCTCGCCCAGACCTTTGGCCGCGAGGCCCAGGTGGGTTTCAAGGATCTGACCAACGTTCATACGCGAAGGTACGCCCAACGGGTTGAGGACGACGTCGACCGGGGTGCCATTGGCATCGTGCGGCATGTCTTCAACCGGCATGATCACGGAGACCACACCCTTGTTACCGTGACGACCGGCCATCTTGTCGCCCGGCTGGATGCGGCGACGGATTGCCAGGTAAACCTTGACGATTTTCAGCACGCCTGGAGCCAGGTCATCGCCCTGCTGCAGCTTGCGCTTCTTGTCTTCGAACTTGTCGTCCAGCAGACGGCGGCGATCAACGATGTAGGCCTGAGCCTTCTCGAGCTGCTCGTTCAGAGCATCTTCAGCCATGCGCAGCTTGAACCACTGGCCGTGCTCAAGACCGTCGAGAACTTCGTCGGTGATTTCCTGACCTTTCTTCAGACCGGCGCCGCCTTCGGCTTTGTGGCCGACCAGAGCGGAACGCAGACGTTCGAAAGTAGCGCCTTCAACGATACGGAACTCTTCGTTCAGGTCCTTGCGGATCTCGTCGAGTTGAGTCTTCTCGATCGACAGTGCACGAGCATCACGCTCAACGCCGTCACGAGTGAAGACCTGTACGTCGATGACAGTACCCTTGGTGCCGGTAGGCACACGCAGGGAGGTGTCTTTAACGTCGCTGGCTTTTTCACCGAAGATCGCACGCAGCAGTTTTTCTTCCGGAGTCAGTTGGGTCTCACCTTTCGGAGTGACCTTACCTACCAGGATGTCGCCTGCGCCTACTTCAGCACCTACGTAAACGATACCGGCTTCGTCCAGCTTGTTCAGTGCAGCTTCACCCACGTTCGGGATGTCTGCAGTGATTTCCTCTGGCCCAAGCTTGGTGTCACGCGCCACACAGGTCAGTTCCTGGATGTGGATCGTGGTGAAACGGTCTTCCTGAACAACACGCTCGGACAGGCAGATGGAGTCTTCGAAGTTGAAGCCGTTCCATGCCATGAACGCGATGCGCATGTTCTGACCCAGAGCCAGTTCACCCATATCGGTGGACGGACCGTCGGCCATGATGTCGCTGCGCTGAACCCGATCACCTTTGCTCACCAGCGGACGCTGGTTGATGCAGGTGTTCTGGTTGGAGCGGGTGTACTTGGTCAGGTTGTAGATGTCGACACCAGCTTCGCCGGTTTCAACTTCATCATCAGCAACACGAACCACGATACGGCTGGCGTCGACGGAATCGATCACGCCGCCACGACGAGCCACGACGCAAACGCCGGAGTCGCGAGCCACGTTACGTTCCATGCCGGTACCTACCAGCGGCTTGTCAGCACGCAGGGTTGGTACAGCTTGACGCTGCATGTTCGAACCCATCAACGCACGGTTGGCGTCGTCGTGCTCGAGGAACGGGATCAGCGACGCAGCAACCGAAACTACCTGCTTCGGCGACACGTCCATCAAGGTGACATCTTCCGGCGCCTTGACGGTGAACTCGTTCAAGTGACGAACAGCTACCAGCTCGTCGATCAGGACTTTCTTGTCGTTCATCGTGGCCGAAGCCTGAGCGATCACGTGATCAGCTTCTTCGATGGCGGACAGGAAAACGATCTCGTCGGTGACCAGAGCGTCTTTCACCACGCGGTACGGGCTCTCGAGGAAGCCGTACTGGTTGGTGCGCGCATAGGCGGCCAGGGAGTTGATCAGACCGATGTTCGGACCTTCCGGCGTTTCAATCGGGCATACACGACCGTAGTGAGTCGGGTGTACGTCACGGACTTCGAAGCCTGCACGTTCGCGAGTCAAACCGCCTGGGCCGAGTGCAGAGACACGACGCTTGTGGGTGATCTCGGACAGCGGGTTGTTCTGGTCCATGAACTGGGACAGCTGACTGGAACCGAAGAACTCTTTCACCGCCGCAGCCACTGGCTTGGCGTTGATCAGGTCTTGCGGCATCAGGCCTTCGCTTTCAGCCATCGACAGACGCTCTTTGACCGCACGCTCAACACGTACCAGGCCAACGCGGAACTGGTTCTCGGCCATTTCGCCTACGCAGCGAACACGACGGTTACCCAGGTGGTCGATGTCATCGACGATGCCTTTACCGTTACGGATGTCGACCAGAGTCTTCAGAACCGCGACGATGTCTTCTTTGCACAACACGCCCGAACCTTCGATCTCGGTACGACCGATACGACGGTTGAACTTCATCCGGCCGACCGCAGACAGGTCATAGCGCTCAGGACTGAAGAACAGGTTGTTGAACAGTGTCTCGGCAGCGTCCTTGGTTGGCGGCTCGCCTGGACGCATCATGCGATAGATCTCGACCAGCGCTTCCAATTGGTTGCTGGTGGAGTCGATCTTCAGGGTGTCGGAGACGAACGGACCGCAGTCGATATCGTTGGTGTACAGAGTTTCGATGCGAACAACGCCCGCCTTGGCAATTTTTGCCAGGATTTCGGTGTTCAGCTCGGTGTTGCACTCTGCCAGGATTTCGCCGGTAGCCGGATGCACGATGACCTTGGCGGTAGTGCGACCCAGGACGTAGTCCAGAGGCACTTGCAGCTCTTTGATCCCGGCTTTTTCCAGCTGGTTGATGTGGCGAGCGGTAATACGACGACCTTGCTCGACAATAACCTTGCCTTTGTCATCCTGAATATCGAGGACAGCAATTTCACCACGCAGGCGCTGAGGCACCAGTTCCAGGCTGAGGTTTTCACCCTGCACATGGAAGACGTTGGTGGTGTAGAACGCGTCCAGCACTTCTTCAGTGGTATAGCCCAGCGCGCGCAGCAGTACCGATGCAGGCAGCTTGCGGCGACGGTCGATACGCACAAATACGCAATCTTTCGGGTCGAACTCGAAGTCCAGCCACGAACCGCGGTAAGGAATGATGCGCGCGGAGTACAGCAGTTTGCCGGAGCTGTGCGTCTTGCCACGGTCGTGGTCGAAGAACACGCCCGGGGAACGGTGCAGCTGGGAAACGATTACACGCTCGGTACCGTTGATTACGAAGGTACCGTTCTCAGTCATCAGGGGGATTTCACCCATGTAGACTTCTTGCTCTTTGATGTCCTTGATCGCTTTGTTCGACGATTCTTTGTCGAAAATGATCAGGCGCACTTTTACCCGCAAAGGTACGGCATAAGTTACACCGCGCAATACGCATTCTTTGACATCAAATGCCGGTTCGCCCAGGCGATAACCGACGTACTCCAGCGCAGCATTGCCGGAGTAGCTGATGATCGGGAAAACGGATTTGAAGGCCGCATGCAGGCCCACGTCGCGGAACTGATCTTTAGTCGCTCCCGCTTGCAAGAATTCACGATACGAATCCAGCTGGATGGCCAGGAGGTACGGCACATCCATGACGTCCGGCAACTTGCTAAAGTCCTTGCGGATACGTTTTTTCTCAGTATATGAGTAAGCCATCAGCGTTCCCCAGCTTGGTCACCTGCTTGTTTGGCCCCTCCCGACGGGAGCAGCCAGAAAATCGTGCAAACCCCATGGTTTGCGCCACCACATCGGGTGGATACAGCTCGTTACCAGCACCGACCCAGTCGGCTGCCAATAACGGAAAAAGGCCGGTGGCAAGAGCCACCAGCCATCAGCCTTTCGCTTAACGCTCGGGCTGGAGGAGCAAAGTCGATGCTTATTTCAGCTCGACTTTAGCGCCTGCTTCTTCCAGAGCTGCTTTGGCTTTGTCAGCTGCGTCTTTGGCAACAGCTTCCAGAACCATGGCAGGAGCGCCGTCAACTACAGCCTTGGCTTCTTTCAGGCCCAGACCGGTCAGTTCACGTACAGCCTTGATCACGTTAACTTTCTTCTCGCCAGCTTCGGTCAGCATGACGTTGAATTCAGTTTGCTCTTCAACAACAGCGGCAGCAGCAGCTGGACCAGCAGCAGCAACAGCAGCGGTAACGCCGAAGGTTTCTTCCATTGCTTTGATCAGCTCAACAACTTCCAGAACGGTTTTCTGGCCGATTGCTTCGATGATTTGTTCGTTAGTCAGAGACATGACTTGAATCCTGTATTGGGGTGACAGCTTACGCAGCCATCAAATTAAACATATGATTTTGAAAGGTCTCGCTGTGCCTTAGGCAGCAGCAGCTTCTTTCTGGTCGCGAACGGCTGCCAGGGTACGAGCCAGCTTGCTGGTAGCGCCTTGGATCACGCTCATCAGTTTCGCAATAGCTTCGTCGCGGGTCGGCAGGGTAGCCAACACGTCGATCTGGTTAGCGGCAAGGAACTTGCCATCAAACGCAGCTGCCTTGATCTCGAACTTGTCCTGACCCTTGGCGAACTCTTTGAAAATCCGGGCAGCAGCGCCTGGATGTTCTTTGGAGAATGCAATCAGGGTAGGGCCGGTGAACACGTCGTTGAGGACACTGAATTCAGTGTCAGCAACAGCGCGCTTGAGCAGGGTGTTACGTACGACACGTACATAAACGCCAGCTTCACGAGCCTCTTTACGGAGTCCGGTCATCGCGCCTACTGTTACGCCACGGGCATCAGCCACGACAGCGGACAGAGCGACTTTGGCAGCCTCGTTGACTTCAGCGACGATGGCCTTCTTGTCTTCGAGTTTAATTGCCACGGGTTTAACTCCTGCTTGTTACCGTTTCATCCAGTCGAAACCGGATGTCGTTTTGGTGTCTGATTCGGTAAGGAACCGGGAGCACCATCTGCGTAGGCTTGAGGTTTAAGACTTGCGTCGCCTACGGTCTTGGATAGCCCCCGCCAGGCAGGGACCCCAATCTTTCAATTGGCGCAATTACTTGCGCCAACCTGCGTCTTACGCGTCGAGCGAACCCTGGTCGATGACCAGACCTGGGCCCATAGTAGTGCTCAGGGTAACGCGCTTGACGTAAATACCTTTCGAGGAAGCTGGCTTGATACGCTTCAGATCAGCGATCAGGGCTTCAACGTTTTCCTTCAGCTTGACGGCATCGAAGCCGACTTTGCCAACGGAAGTGTGGATGATGCCGTTTTTGTCGGTGCGATAACGAACCTGACCAGCCTTGGCGTTTTTAACCGCGGTAGCTACGTCAGGAGTTACTGTGCCGACTTTAGGGTTAGGCATCAGACCACGTGGACCGAGGATCTGACCCAACTGACCTACAACGCGCATTGCATCCGGGGATGCGATCACTACGTCATAGTTCAGGTCGCCGCCTTTCATTTCGGCAGCCAGGTCGTCCATACCTACACGGTCAGCGCCGGCAGCCAGAGCGGCCTCGGCAGCTGGACCCTGAGTGAACACAGCAACGCGAACGGTCTTGCCGGTACCGTGCGGCAGCACGGTAGCGCTACGAACGACCTGGTCGGATTTACGCGGGTCAACACCCAGGTTCACAGCTACGTCGAACGACTCGCTGAACTTGACAGTCGACAGCTCGGACAGCAGAGCAGCAGCGTCTACAAAGTTGTAGGCCTTGCCTGCTTCGATTTTGCCGGCGATAGCCTTTTGACGCTTGGTCAGCTTAGCCATTACACACCCTCCACGTTAAGGCCCATGCTACGAGCAGAACCGGCGATAGTACGCACGGCTGCTTCCATATCAGCTGCAGTCAGATCCGCGTTTTTGGTTTTCGCGATTTCTTCCAGCTGAGCACGAGTCACAGTGCCAACCTTAACGGTGTTCGGACGAGCGGAACCGCTAGTCAGACCAGCAGCCTTCTTCAGCAGAACCGAAGCAGGAGTGGATTTGGTTTCGAACGTGAAGCTACGGTCGCTGTAGACAGTGATGATCACTGGAGTCGGCAGACCTGGCTCAAGACCCTGAGTACGGGCGTTGAAAGCCTTGCAGAATTCCATGATGTTCACGCCGTGCTGACCCAGAGCAGGACCAACAGGTGGGCTTGGGTTAGCCTGAGCGGCCTTCACTTGCAGCTTGATGTAAGCGGTAATCTTCTTGGCCATGAGGCACTCCAATTACGGGTTCAAACGCCTCGAAAGGCTCCCCGGTTACTTGCGCGTTTATCCCAGTGACGACAAAACCCCACAGCCTAGGGCTGCGGGGTTGGGATGCTTGCTCAGCTAGACCTTTTCGACCTGACTGAACTCCAACTCTACCGGAGTAGAGCGACCGAAAATGAGCACCGCCACTTGGATCCGGCTCTTTTCGTAGTTAACCTCTTCAACCGTGCCGGTAAAATCGGCAAACGGCCCGTCGTTGACACGTACCGACTCACCCGGCTCGAACAACGTCTTCGGCTTCGGCTTGTCGCTACCATCAGCAACGCGACGCAGAATCGCTTCTGCTTCTTTATCTGTGATTGGTGCAGGCTTGTCGGCAGTACCACCGATGAAGCCCATCACCCGAGGAGTATCCTTGACCAAGTGCCAAGTACCCTCGTTCATGTCCATCTGAACCAGCACATAACCAGGGAAGAATTTGCGCTCGCTTTTGCGCTTCTGGCCATTACGCATCTCAACCACTTCTTCAGTGGGAACCAGAATTTCGCCGAAGCCATCTTCCATGCCAGCCAGCTTTACGCGCTCGATCAACGAACGCATGACATGCTTCTCGTAACCGGAGTAAGCATGCACAACGTACCAACGCTTAGCCACGGGACACCCTTAGCCGACGATCAAGGAAACAAGCCAACCGAGCAGGGAATCAAGCCCCCACAACAGCAACGCCATAACCAGAACAACAGCCACAACGATCAACGTGGTCTGCGTAGTTTCTTGGCGAGTTGGCCAAACGACTTTACGAATCTCGGTGCGCGCTTCCTTAACCAGTACAAAGAAAGACTTGCCCTTAACCGTCTGCAGGCCTACAAAGGCAGCTACAGCAGCAATGACCAGCAAAGCGAGCACGCGGTACAGGATCGGCGAAGCAGAGTAATACTGATTGCCAACAACGCCAACAATCACCAAAGCAACTACTACCAGCCACTTGAGTAGATCGAAGCGAGAGCCTTGAGCTTCAGCTTTAGGAGTCATCTATGAAGATCCTGTGAAAAGAAAGCCAGACACACCTGGTGAATCTGGCAGGTCAGGAGGGAATCGAACCCCCAACCTACGGTTTTGGAGACCGTCGCTCTGCCAATTGAGCTACTGACCTAAAACAAAATCAGGCCGACCATTATGCCGGCCCGAAAAAGACTTTACAACAATTTACTCATCGATCCTGGCCATGCACACCAGCACCAAAGATGCACAACACCTTCTCAGGCAACGACGCGCATCTACAAGCCATTAAAACAAAGGCAGATATTTTCATATCTGCCTTGTTATATGGAGCTCTTGAGCGGATTTGAACCGCTGACCTCACCCTTACCAAGGGTGTGCTCTACCAACTGAGCTACAAGAGCGTAACACTTTGCAGGACCTGCAAACCTGGAGCGGGTAGCGGGAATCGAACCCGCATCATCAGCTTGGAAGGCTGAGGTTCTACCACTAAACTATACCCGCGGAGCTTGCAGCTCTCGCTAAAAATGGTGGAGGGGGAAGGATTCGAACCTTCGAAGTCGTAGACGTCAGATTTACAGTCTGATCCCTTTGGCCGCTCGGGAACCCCTCCTAAGCGAGCCGGCATTCTATACTATGCCAGCCTTCTGTCAAGCATTTTCTCATTAAAAACCTGAGGTTAGCTGCGTTGACCTCGCTTCGCACCGTCAACCTTTAAAAGGTCTTCACTGCGAAGCGGGCGCCATTCTATGCAAACTATTCGACAGGTGCAACCCCCTCACACGGCATTATTTTATGTTTTAACTCATTGAATTCTTTAGAAAGGCTTTGCAACTGCAAGTCATCCAGCAAACGCCGGCTTTCCGGCGCCACACGCACCCAGTAACCCGCATATTCAGGGAGATCCTTCGGCAAGGGCTGAAACTTGATGTCCATGCCACTCAATCGATGCTCGATTGCCTGAGCGACTTCCTGCCGGGCAGAACCGCCCAGATAGAGACAACTGCTTTCTGTCTGCGTGGATTTTCCTTTATCTCGGGTCGTATCAGTCGCCTCACTCAACAAACGAATGTCCTGCTGAGAGCCCCGATACATACTCAAGGGGGTCACATCCTTCGCGCGAAGCGGGGCCTCCTGTTGGTGCCAGACGTAATAGAACACATTGAGAACAAGCAGCAGCAGGAACAACCAACGCATAAAAACCTCAAGACAAGGGACACGCCATAGCCAACCCTACAAACACCAGATCTGGAACCACCCTGGCCCCAGGCACAATCTCGGAGACCAGATCAGCATCTCCTCCTGTGAGGAATACAGCGAAATCCTCCCCCCAATAACTGCGCGCCAAATCTAGCTGAGCCTGAACAAAGCCCCTCAACATCAGCACACAACCTCGCTCGACCGCCTCGACGGTAGTACGCCCAGGAATAAGACTCTCCAAAGCACGCTCGGCAGCAAGGTCGCCATAGCGGATTCTACGGGTATGAGTACGCAACTGGTTACGCATTAAGGGCATTCCCGGACAGATGAAGCCTCCAAGATGCTCGCCATCCCTAGCGACAAAATCAGCAGTGACCGCGGTACCGAAGTCGAGCACCAGACAAGCACCTGAAGCCAGGTGAAATCCTCCGAGCATTGCAAGCCAGCGATCAAGTCCTAGCCGCTCGAACTCTTCATAGCCATTACGAACCCCGGACATTTCGCGAGCCGGTGTGGCGCACACCACGGAAACGCCGAAAGCCTCTGTCAACGAAGAGATCAAGGCTCCGGTTTCTTCAGCGGTTCTGACACTCACTAACCGACAATGCTTGAGAGCGAGCCCCTTGAGCCCCTTCAAACTCTCAAGCAGCGCGAGATCCGAATCAACGACACCCTCACCAACCACCCGCCCGACATCCGCGCCGAGCACACGCCACTTGATGAAACTGTTTCCACAATCGAGCTCAAGTATCATCACGCAACCTCAGGCTGAGCTCACCACCACTAAAGACTTTTTCCACGCCATCCACCTTCAAGCGCAAGGCACCCTGACCATCGATACCCAACACCTCTCCATCTATCTGACTAGCTCCAGCAATCAACGACACGGCGCGCCCCTGCCATAGATGATTTTGCTCCCACTCCGCCCGGATAGCCGGAAATCCGTCGACCTGGTGGCGACTCAAGTAGGCCCGGAGCATCACCCCCAACTTCGCAACCAGGTGATTGCGATCAACCGCCTTACCCGACTCGAGCCGCACGGACGTCCACTGCTGGTCAACCTCATCAGTCATCTGCATGTTCACATTGATCCCGACACCGATCACTACGTGACACACATCTGCAGGATCACCCACTAATTCGAGCAATATTCCAGCAATTTTTTTCTGACCAACCAGAACATCATTAGGCCACTTCAAACCCGCGCCTGAAATACCAAGCTCTCGCAAGGCCTGCAGTACGGCGAGCCCAACAACTAGACTCAAGCCTTCCAGTTGCCGCATCCCACCCTCAATGCGCAACACCAGGCTGTAATAGATGTTTTCTGCGAACGGACTCACCCACTTGCGTCCACGCCGTCCGCGACCGGCCGTTTGCCGCTCGGCAAGCACCAGAAATGGCGCGATCTGGCCACGCTCGATAGCGCGCAAGGCTTCAGCATTGGTAGAGTCAATTGAGTCGAGGACCAGGATGGGCCACTCACAGGAAGGCTCACGCGCGCATATCTCGACAGGGTCAAGCAGCGTCAATGGCGCAGCCAGCTGATAGCCGCGACCGCGCACTTTATGAATGGATAAGCCGAGCTCAGCCTCCAAATGCTGAAGCTGCTTCCATACAGCGCTACGACTGACGCCCAAGGCGACGCCCAGGGCCTGGCCCGAATGGAATCGGCCATCCTTAAGAAGCTTTAACAACGTCAGCATGCAAGTCTCGCCTCACAATGAGGCCCGCATGATAGCCATGCACCGAGCAGTTGCATAGAAACCCTAAACGTCAGTTTTCCTGCGGACAAAAAAAAACCCCTACCTGCATACGCAGATAGGGGTTTCGGAATTTAATCTTGACGATGACCTACTCTCACATGGGGAAACCCCACACTACCATCGGCGATGCATCGTTTCACTTCTGAGTTCGGGATGGGATCAGGTGGTTCCAATGCTC
>NZ_JBFTML010000038.1:0-49161 GCF_056396925.1 Pseudomonas sp. 05N433
CCGCTTCATGGCCCTCACCGGCAACTGCACCGACATGCCCACCCTGTTCGTCGATACCCACGCGCCGATCGATGTTTTGTATGACACTGCCAGCTATCGAATTCGCGCAGTCACTCAGGTGCTTGAGAACATGTCGATGCGCGGTTCAGTCGAGTGCGAATCCTTCATTCTCAGTGACTTTGCCTTGCTCTGCGCTATTCCGTTACGGGATGGGTGCGATGTGCTGGATGTCATTGGACGGCGGTTGCGGGCTCGGCCTTCGGAATAATGTCGAGTGGCTTTTGTGGCGAGGGAGCTTGCTCCCGTTCGGCTGCGCAGCAGTCGTAAACCGAATTCTGCGGTGTGTCTGGCTAATCCGTGGTGTAGGTTTTGGGGCTGCTGCGCAGCCCAGCGGGAGCAAGCTCCCTCGCCACAAGGGCCTGACTGCACACAATCCCCCAAACACCACACCTACATTGGATGGGCGGTGCTTATTGGGGCTTCGGTAACTTGAGCTCCGCACACAACCCACCATCCACGCGATTGCTCAAGGTCAGCGCCCCGCCAATCGCCAGCGCCAATTGCTGGGCAATCGCCAACCCCAACCCGGTCCCGCCGGTGCTGCGATTACGCGAATTCTCCACGCGGTAGAACGGCTGCATCACCTGGGCCAATTGCTCTTCGGCAATCCCCGGCCCTCGGTCCATGACCTTCACCGACAAGCTGCCGTCCGCCTTCGTTTCCACCCACAACTCAGCCGCGCCAGCGAATTTCAGCGCGTTGTCTACCAGGTTAACCAGCACTCGCCGCAAGGCATGGGGCCGGGTGTCGATGACTGCGGCGCTTTTGCCGCCCAGCTGCACGTCTTTGCCCATGTCCTGATAGTCGAACACCAGGCTGTCGAGGAACGAATCCAGATCGGTGCGGCGACTTTCCTCGGTGGCGCCATGGATGCTGCGGGCGTAGGCCACGCCTTCGCGCACCAGGTGTTCCATCTCGCCGAGGTCATTCCACAGTTTGTCTTTTTCGCTGGAGTCGTCCATGAATTCGGCACGCAGTTTCATGCGCGTGATCGGGGTTTGCAGGTCGTGGGAAATCGCCGCCAACAGTTGCATGCGCTCCTTGAGATACGCCGCGATACGCGCTTGCATCGCATTGAACGCCCTGGCGGCGTAGGCGACTTCGGTCGGGCCTTTTTCGTCGAGGTGCACGGCGTGGGTGTTGGGGTCGAGGGTTTCCACGGCTTGGGCGAGGCGGGTGAGCGGGCGGATGGCGATTCTCACGGCCAGCCAGGTGCAGGCGATCAGCAGCGCCAGTTGCCCCAGCAATACCGCCGGCAACCACGKGGACAAAGGCACCATCGCGGGGCGCACGTCGATCGTGACGGGGCTGCCGTCCTTCAATTTCAGGTGGGCCTGGAAGTGTTTCTTCGGGCCGGGGATGTCGGTAAAAGTCAGCGGATATTCATGGCCGATGGCGTCCTGAATCGAGGGGACGGCAATCGGCACATCGCTGGGCGCCATCGGTGTGCCGGGCGAACCTTCATTCAGCAGATAACCATAGTTGGTGCGTTCCAGGCGCTGCAGCCAGCTCGCTCGTTCGTTGGCGGGCAAGCGGTCGAGGATGGCGAGGGAGGTCGAAACGTCGGTTTCCAGATTGCCCAACATCGTATTTTTCGCACTTTCATAACGCTCGTAGTACTGCGCGCCAAAGGACAGCGCCTGGGCGAGGATCAGGCCGATCAGGAAAATCAGCGACAGCCGCGAGGCCAGCGTGCGGGGCCAGTGCAGCGCAAGGTTCATGACGGCGCACCGAGCACTTCCACCGGCAGGGAAAACACATAGCCTTCGCTGCGTACGGTCTTGATGTAGGCCGGTTCCCGGGCATCGTCCAGCAGGCGCTGACGCAAGCGGCTGACCAGCAAATCGATGGAGCGGTCAAACAGATCGGCGTCGCGTCCTTGAGTCAGGTTGAGCAACTGGTCGCGATTGAGCACCCGCTGAGGATGATCGAGGAACGCCCGCAGCAAACGATATTCCGCGCCGCTGAGGGCGACCATGGTGCCGTCCTGGTCCAGCAGATGCCGGGCCGAGGTGTCCAGGCGCCAGCGACCGAACGCCAGCAGGCGACCGCTTTCGGTGATCACCAGATTCGGCGGCAGCATCCGCGTACGGCGCAGCACGGCGTTGATCCGGGCGAGCAGTTCACGGGCGGCGAACGGTTTGACCAGGTAGTCGTCGGCGCCCATTTCCAGGCCGATGATGCGGTCGGTTTCATCGTTGCGCGCGGTGAGCATCAGCACCGGCGTGGCCTTGTGTTTGCCGGCGCGCAGCTCACGGCAGAGCAGCAGGCCATCGTCGCCCGGCATCATGATGTCGAGCACGATCAGGTCCACCGGCGTGGTCTCCAGAAACGCGCGCATCTGCCGTCCATCCGCCACCACGGTGGTGCGCAGGCCGTTCTTCTTCAGGTAATTGCCTACCAGTTCCCGGATCTCGCGGTCATCGTCCACGATGAGAATGTGATCGACGTGTTCCATGGTCGCCATGCCTCTTGAGTAGGAGTTTTCGCGCAGTCTACCGAGTCAAGGCTCGCTCGCCCGCAGCGGTTTGTATTGCAGTGTATCTGGCCTGTCGGCGGATACACGGGGACGCAAAAACAGCCGGTTTCAGGGGTTTTGTATCGCTGTGTATCGCCGGCCGGTGCTGATACATAGCAATTTACTCGCGCCTGTTCCAGACACAGACGGGATACCTCGCGGGCTTCTAATGGCTTCCATCGAGGCAAACCCAAACCGCCTCGGCCCCATCAACGATTTGGCAACGATTGACCCATTGAAGCCCCGAGGAAACCACCATGAATACCAAAGCCGTCTACGCCGCCTGCCTGTTTGCCGCCCTGAACATCTGCACCTTGTCGGCCCGGGCCGAAGCCAATGTCACCCCGCAAACCTACACCTATGGCACGCACCTGGACATCCAGAAAGTGCTGTCGATGAAAGAGGACGCCACGCCTTCCTGCGGGATTGTGAATGCGCGGATGACCTACCTGGATTCCCAAGGCAAAACCCAGGCCCTTGATTACCGCAAATTCGCTGACAACTGCAACGAAGACAACTGAGTCCTTTGCTCACCCGTTATCAATCCCTTTTTTGAAACAGGAATAACTCCATGAACAACGCCACCCGCTTTTTGACCGCCATCGTCTTTTCCATAGCCGGCGTCGCCGCTCATGCCAACGCGGCTGTTGAACAGAGCAGCTGTGGTAGCAGCACCTGCTTCCAACTGACGCCGCTGGTGGCTGAGGATGGTTCCAGCCGCACACCGCAGGGGCAATTGCTTGCAGAGAACGGCTCCAGCCGGACGCCACAGGGCCAGCAGTTGGAAAACCAGATGGCTTGAAGCCAGGCACTGTTCCGATGAACTCAATATTCCCAGTGTGGGAGCAGGCTCGCTCCCACATCGGACTCGTATATTCAAGGTGATCCCCATGTTTCTCATCGCATTCCTGGGCGGCATTTTGACCGTCCTCAGCCCCTGTATCCTCCCGGTCGTGCCGTTTCTGTTTGCCGGTGTTAAACGCACACGCACCTCGATCCTGCTCACCCTCGGTGGCATGGCCCTGACCTTCGCCCTGATCTCCAGCCTGGCCGTGGTCAGCAGCGATTGGGTGATACAAGCCAACAACACCGGCCGCCATGTGGCGCTGATCGTGATGGTGCTGTTTGCGCTGTCGCTGATCTCCGCGCGCATCGGCGGCTGGCTGGCGCGACCGTTCGTGTTGCTGGGCAATCGCCTCGACCCCAACACTCGCAAAATGTCCGGCCCGCTGGGCTCGGTGATGATTGGCGTCGCCACCGGTCTGCTCTGGGCTCCGTGTGCCGGGCCGATCCTCGGGGTGATCCTCACCGGCGCCATGCTGCAAGGCGCCAACGTGCAGACCAGTCTGCTGCTGGTGGCGTATGGCCTGGGCAGCGCGTTGTCACTGGGCACCTTGATCTTCGCCGGTCGCGGCCTGGTCAATCGCTTGAAACCGTCGATTCCGGTCACCGGTTGGCTGCGTCGCGGCGCCGGTGCCGGGGTGTTGGTCGCGGCGGCAGTCATCGCCACCGGAACCGATAACAGGCTGCTCGCCGGCACTTCGTCCGAAGGCGTCACGACCGTTGAACAGCAGGTGCTGGAAACCGTACCGAAAGTGGTCGATTACCTGGTCAGCAAGGTCAAGGCCGACCCGATGGACGCGGCCAAAGGTGCGATGCCGTCACTCTCCGGCGCGGTCGAATGGCTCAACTCGCCAGCGCTGAGCAACGACTCCCTGCGCGGCAAGGTGGTGCTGGTGGATTTCTGGACCTATGACTGCATCAACTGCCAGCACACCTTGCCCTACGTGAAGGACTGGGCGAAAAAATATGAAAAGGACGGCCTGGTGGTGGTCGGCGTGCACACCCCGGAATACGGTTACGAACGCATCCTCGACAACGTTCGCGATCAGGTGAAAAAACTCGGTATCACCTACCCGGTGGCGATCGACAATAACTACGCGATCTGGCGCGCCTTCGACAACCAATACTGGCCGGCTCACTACCTGATCGATGCCAAGGGGCAGGTGCGTTACAGCCACTTTGGCGAGGGTCGCTACGAGACTCAGGAGCAGATGATCCGGCAGCTGTTGGAAGAGGCCAAGGCGCCTGCCGCGTGACCTTTCCAATCAATGGCTCACAGGTTGCGCACCATGAGCCATTGGTCGTTTTCCCAGGCCTGAAAACGCTCCAGCACTGTCCATCCGCGTCTGGCGTAGTAATCGCTTTGGTCCCGGGTGTGCAAATAGATCTTCGCCACGCCACGTTCCCTGGCCTGCGCGCATATCCCTTCAATCAAACGCTCCGCCAATCCTTTTCCCCTTGCTTGGGGTGTGACGAACACACAAGCCAGCCAAGGACCCAGGTCAGGCCGGTGAGCCAGGTCGGCGGCGGCCAGTGCCGCACCACCCAGCAGGCGGTCTTCATCCAGGGCGATCAAACATTGCCATGTGCCGTCAAATTGGCCGTCAGCGAATTCCCGTTGCCACTGAGGCAAGGGCTGGTCGGCGTATTCATAGTGGAATTGTTGGTGAATCCATGAAGCAAAGATGTCGCTGTGGTGCATGTGGTGAGCGAGCCAGTCCAGGCGAGGCATGGGGGAATCCTTTCAAAAGACGGTGGCCCATAAGAGCTGATTCATGGCGCATCGGCAATCCCGTGGGCCGGGTGTTAATCCTGCGTTACAAACGCATGACCATGCATCGGAGACCGGCGCATTTCGTGAGTCTGCCGGACGACCGGGCAGGACGGATACCTGTCCGGGAGCTTTAGTTTGTGGACGGGGTCACTTGCGACCCTGCCATCACCATCATGAAAGGGAGAGGGTTATGCCTAAGTTCATTATTGAACGCGAGCTTCCAGGAGCTGGCGCACTGCCGCCGCAGGAACTCAAAGCGATCTCGCAAAAATCCTGCGATGTGTTGCGTGGATTGGGGCCGCAAGTGCAATGGCAGCAGAGTTACGTCACGGGCGACAAGATTTATTGCGTGTACATCGCGCCGAGCGAGGAGCTCATCAGGGAGCATGCCAAACAAGGTGGTTTTCCGATCAACAGCGTTTCCCGAGTTGTGAACATCATCGATCCCACCACGGCGGAGTAAGCCGGGACGCGTTCCAACCCGCAGCGGAGCAGACTTCATGAGCACACCCATTGATCTCACCGCCCTGAAAAACCGTCAGATGACTGCGTGGGCCAGCGGCGACTACGCCGTGATCGGCACCACCCTACAGATCGTCGGCGAGCTATTGGCCGAAGCCTGTGACTTGCTCTGTGATGAGCGGGTGCTGGACGTCGCTGCGGGCAACGGTAATGCCACGCTTGCCGCTGCGCGCCGGGGCTGTAAGGTCACGTCCACCGACTATGTGGCCAAGTTGCTTGAGCGTGGCGAAGACCGGGCACGGGCGGAACACCTGAACGTGACCTTTCAGGTGGCCGATGCCGAGGCGCTACCTTTCGAGGATGCCAGTTTCGATGCCGTGCTCTCGACCTTTGGGGTGATGTTTACCCCGGATCAACCCAAGGCGGCTGCGGAACTGGCGCGGGTGTGTCGTCCGGGAGGCCGGATTGGCCTTGCCAACTGGACGCCCGAGGGCTTTGTCGGCCAGATGTTCAAGGTCCTGGGGCGCCACATGCCGCCACCCGTAGGGGCTCAACCACCTTCAAACTGGGGCTCCGAAGCGTGGTTGCACTCGCACTTCGATCAGCGCGACTTCGTGCTTCAGGTGACACGACGCTTATTCAACTTCCGCTATCGTTCGGCCGCCCATTTCATCGACACCTTCCGCACCTGGTATGGCCCGGTTCACAAGGCTTTTGCGACCCTGCCACCCGAAGGGTCCGCCGCCCTGGAACACGACCTGACGGAACTGCTCAAGCGCCTGAACCGAGCGGGAGAGCGGTCGCTGGTGGTGCCAAGCGAATACCTGGAGGTGGTGATCACCCGGCGTTGAACCGGGAACGGAGCGACRAAAATCCTGTAGGAGCGAGGCTTGCCCGCGAAGAACGATGACGCGTAATACCTGAAAAACCGCGGYGCATTCTTCGCGGGCAAGCCWCGCTCCTACAGGTTCTGTGCCTTAACTTAATGGCATTGTCACTCATCCAGTGATTCGGTATACACCACCCACACGCTGCATGGCATTTTGTACAGCACATGCTCCACCGTGCTGCCGATCAACCGGCCCATGCCGCGATGGCCGATCCGGCCCATGACGATCACATCCACATCATGGGTCTCGGTGTAGTGGGTCAGTACCTTGGTCGGGTTGCCCATGATCATGTGCCGCTGCTCCGGCGCGATGCCGTTGCGCGCGGCCAGTTCGTTGAACGCATCCTCCTGGAGGTCGAACAGGGTCTTGATCTGGCCTGAAGAGAAAAGCGCCGAACCGTTATAGAAGTTGAACTCATCCGCGCTGATGGCTGAAAGGTCACAGGCGTAGACCACATCGAGCTCGGCATTGCAGGCGCTCGCCAGTTTCGATGCTTCGTGAAGGATTCTGTCGTTGAAGCTTTTGTAGTGATCGTCGCGATGAAGCGGGTCGACCGCGGCGACGATCTTGCGCGGCAACGCGCGAGTGGCATGGCTGACGAAATGCAGCGGCACCGGGCATTCGCGCAGCAAATGCACGTCGAGGGGCGTAAACACCAGTCGCGACAGCCGCGATTGATGCTCCAGCGCCTTGATCAGCACGTCCATCGGCTGCTCTTTGAGGTGAATCAGGATTTCCTCCAGCGGATGCTCGACCCAGGCCACCTCGGTGGTGACGTGTACACCGATCTTGCGCAAGGGATGGGCCTGTTCCTCAAGCCACTGGCGGTGACGCTCGACGTAGCCCAAGCGCATCTGTTCCAGGGCTTTTTCGTTGACCAGGCTGGCGGTCGCCAGACCTTCCAGATAGTCGAAGGCCACGATGTGCAGGGCCGCCCCCTCGGCCTTGGCCAGCATCGCGGCCCGGTCGAAGGCGGGGCTGTGCTCCATCAGCGGTGAAGCGACCAGCATGAAGCGTGATTCACCAGACATGACAAACCTCCCGTGGGTAAGCGAGCAGACGGTGGTCGTTCAATACATCTCAATCCTTTCATTATTGACCATGATCAACCCCTCGTCCGGTTCTAATGTGGGAGCGGGTTTGCTCGCGATGCGGTCTCAAGCGTCTTCCAAAGCTCGCGCATCGTCGGGTTCTGATTGGCGATCGAACAATACGAACGAATCTCCAGCCGGGTCTTCCATTCATCGCCGCCGGCCAGCACCAATTGCCCTCGCTCCAGTTCATCGGTCACGGCGCTCAGGGGCAGCCAGGCAACGCCGTAGCCCTCGATCGCCATTCTCATCAGCAACATGGCCATGTCCGCCTCAAAGCAACGATCAAGCACGCAAGCAGTCGGTGCATTCTTGATGACGATATCGGCCACGCGACCCAAAAAAGTGGTCGCGGTATAGGCCAGGTGCGGCACTGGCTTGGCGGCCGTCCCCGGCAGCCGATGCAACGGTTTGCCGTTATTGTCCGGCGCGCACAGTGGAACGAACGAATCATGCCCCAGGGTCAAGCTGCCGAACTTCTCGGGGTCGAGCTGGATCGGGGCGAGGGGATGGTGGTAGACGATCATCAAATCGCAGCTGCCTTCCTCCAGCGCAATCACCGCATCGTGGATGTTCGCAGCCACCACGCGAGCATTGAAGGGCTCATTCTGCTGTTGAAACTGGGTGAGCCATTTAGGCAGGAAGGTCATTGAAAGACTGTGCCCGGCGGTGACCTGAATCGAGCGCCCCGGCATTCGTTCGCCTTCGCGAAGGGCCAGGCGCAATTGCAGCAACGCCGACAGCGCCTCGCGCCCCTCTTCACAGAAGCTGCGGCCCGCTTGAGTCAGCTGGACAGGATAAGTGCCGCGATCCACCAGTTCGGCGCCCACCCATTCTTCAAGTGAACGAATCCGCCGGGACAACGCGGACTGCGTGACGCAACGCACTTCCGCCGCTCGGGAAAAGTTCTTCCATTCGGCAATCGCCAGAAGATCGTCCAACCATTTGGTTTGCATGCTGGCACCTCATTGCGTCTCTGGCGAAGAGTTTACTGCGGTGCAATGGCGCCATTAAGGGAATTTCGCAAACTATTCCAAAAACGCATCAGCCTATGGTGATTACTCATCATCCGGCGTGAATGGCGTCCTTAGAATCGGTGCCACAACCCCGCTGCCGCAGAACATCGGGGCACTTCAATCTTGTCTCCTGCCAAGTAAAAAGACCTACAAAACCACTTGAGGAAATGCACCGTGAAAAGAAACAGACTACCCCGCCAGATTGCGATGGCTATCGCCTTGGGCGTCCTTGCAGGTTGGGCCTGCCATCATTTCGCAGCGGATGAGAAAGCCGCCAGGGAGATCGCCTCCTACTTCTCGATGGTGACGGACATTTTCCTGCGGTTGATCAAGATGATCATCGCGCCTTTGGTGTTCGCCACACTGGTCGGTGGTATTGCCAGCATGGGTAATTCCCGATCCGTAGGGCGGATCGGCGCGAGGGCGATGATCTGGTTCGTGTCGGCCTCAATCATTTCGCTGTTCATTGGCATGTTGCTGGTGAATGTGTTCCAGCCAGGCGCGGGTCTGGATCTGCAGGTGACTCAAGGCGCAGCGGCGCCGGCCGTTGTCAGCACGGGTGACTTCAGCCTCAAGGTATTCATCAGTCACGTGTTCCCTCGAAGCATCGCAGAAGCCATGGCCAACAATGAGATTCTGCAAATTGTAGTGTTCTCTCTGTTTTTCGGCTTTGCGCTGGCAGGCATCAAGCGCGCTGGCTATACGAAGATCACCGACAGCATTGAAGAACTGGGCAAGGTGATGTTCAAGATCACTGACTATGTCATGGCCTTTGCGCCAGTTGGTGTCTTTGCCGCCATCGCTTCGGCCATCACCACCCAAGGTCTCGGCTTGCTGGTCGATTATGGAAAACTGATTGCCGAGTTCTACCTGGGCATTGTGATTCTATGGGGCGTGTTGTTCGCTGCCGGCTACCTGTTTCTGGGGCGTTCAGTCTTTACCCTGGGCAAGTTGATCCGCGAACCCATTTTGCTGGCATTCTCGACGGCCAGTAGTGAGTCCGCCTATCCAAAAACCATGGAAGCGCTGGAGAAGTTCGGCGCACCCAAGCGGGTATCCAGCTTCGTACTGCCACTGGGGTACTCATTCAACCTCGACGGCTCGATGATGTATCAAGCCTTCGCCATTATGTTCATCGCTCAGGCCTACAACATTGATTTGAGCTTTACGCAGCAGCTGCTGATCTTGCTGACGCTGATGATTACCAGCAAGGGCATGGCGGGTGTTGCCCGGGCTTCGGTGGTGGTCGTGGCGGCGACGTTGCCCATGTTCAATCTGCCAGAGGCTGGCATTTTGCTGATCATCGGTATTGATCAGTTCCTCGATATGGCCAGGACGGCCACCAATGTGGTGGGCAACAGCATCGCAACAGCCGTGATCGCTAAATCCGAGCCTCTCGAAGAGCCGGACGACGTGCCGCAAACCGAGGTGTCCCCACTGCCTGTTCGCTCTGTAGCCACCGTCTGAGCGCTATCACCATGAAAACGAAATCAAAGCCATCCCGTGAGTCTTCATTGGTACACAAACTGGGCATCGTCGGCGGGCTTGGCTCACTGGCCGGCGGCGATCTTTTCTATAAGTTGGTGAAGTCCAGGGCGGTGCTTGAGGATCAAGGCCGCTATCACTTCCTGTTCGAGCAACACCCGTTCAAAGATGTGCTGATGCCGTTGGATCGGGGCGCGAGCATGACCTCCAGAAAGTTCTATGTTTTCCAGGTCTGTCAGACTTTCGAGGCCAGCGGGGTCAGCGCGATCGTACTGCCGTGTTTTGCCAGTCACACTTTCCGCGAAGAGATACAGGAGGAGATAGGCATACCGGTTCTGGACATGATGGCCGCATTGCGCAGGCACATCGATCATGTTGTTGAACCCGGCACGGTATTGGGCATTCTCGCCTCAGACTATGTTCGTCACGCCGGTTTGTTCGAACGCTACTTCGGCTCCGACTTCAAACTCGTTTATCCAGGTGCCGACGAACAATCGGGGTTGATGGAAGCGATGTATGGCGTCAACGGCATCAAGGATGGCTACCTTGACGGTGTACCGCTGGAATGTGTGTATCAGGCCTGCCTGTCGCTTCAGGAGCAGGGGGCCACGATGGTCTTGCCGGGCATGACCGAGCTCTCGTTGGTCAGCGGCGACCTGCAGCGGCGGGGCATCACGGTGCTGGATATCAATGAGATTTATGCCGTCTTCGCGACCCAGCAGAAAGGTCAGTCGAATCGCCCACCCTTCAAGCTTGGGATCGTCGGCGGGGTGGGGCCTGCGGCAACGGTCGATTTCATGGGCAAGGTGGTTGCGCATACACCGGCCGGCCGTGACCAGGAGCACATCAAGATGGTGGTCGAACAAAACCCCCAGATTCCTGATCGCACCGCCAATTTGCTGAATGACGAAACCGATCCGACGATGGCGATGTATGCCACCTGCAAGCGGCTTGAAAGTGCAGGAGCCAATGCGATTGCGATCCCGTGCAACACCGCCCACGCATTCGTCGAGCGCATCCAGGCACACTTGCGCGTACCCATTGTGAACATGCTTGCCGAGACGGTAGAGGCCATCGTTCAGCGGTATGGCGCCGGGAAAACAGTCGGTCTGCTGGCGACGTCGGGCACGATCAAGAGTCAGGTCTACCACGAGGCCGCCCGGCGAGTCGGGTTGCACATAGTCGCCCCCGGGGTGGATTACCAGGCGCTGGTCATGGATGCGATTTATGGGGCGCTCGGGATCAAGGCCGGGTTCACCGAGGGCCTTTGCAGGGACCAACTCCTGATCGCCGCCGAGCACTTGTGTGAACTGGGCGCCGATGTGCTTATCCTGGGATGCACGGAGTTGCCGCTGGTGCTGCAGCATAGCGAGGCCTTCATGATCAAGGGGCATCAAGTGGCATTGATCGACCCGACGACCATTCTGGCTATGAAGTGTATTCAGCTTGCCCGTGAACATTCGGGCGAGCGATCAAATTTGCATCTTGGCTAAATAATTTTTGCGCCCCGTGCCTCCAGCAACTCCCGCAATACGGAACGGTGGCAGTGCGCTTCGTCTTCGCAATAACACCCCACGGCCAGCGAGGTTTGATGGGAGAGGGCGGCCAGCAGGTCCAGCAGCTGACTGGGCGCGGGATGGTTCATCTCGGCCTTGAACTTGCGCTTGAAGGTCTCCCAGGCTTTGGCATCTTCTGCCGCTTTGGCTTCGGCCACCAGTTCGGGGCTGGGGGACAGCAGCGGTTGCCACACATCATAGAAATCACGGCTGGCGAATTCGGCCTTCGGTACGCCACGGGGCGGGCGGCGTACCGTGCCCAGGCGCAGGCCTTCATTTGCGGTGCGAGGTGAACCGAGTCGCACGATATGGATGGGCATGAGTGCAGTGCCTATTTGAGCCGCGAGCCGTCGAACCACTCCAGCGCCGTGCGCCAGATGCAGATCCCCAGGAAGTACGCCGACATCAGCAGCCACAGGCCCATCACCAGTGGATTGATGACCGGATGGTTGAGCACCAGCGACAAGCTGCACAGCAACCAGATGGCCGTCACGGCAATGTTGATCGGCATGAAGCGGCGCACGCGGAACGGGTGCAGGAATTTCATTCGAGTCACGGTCAACAGCGCCAGGCCGATCACGGTGAGCAACGTGATCCACGGCGACGGACCGATGATGTACAGGCACAACGCAACCACATTCCACGCGGCCGGGAAGCCCTGGAAGTAGTTGTCCTTGCTCTTCATGTTGACGTTGCAGAAGCAGAACAGCGACGACACCAGAATCAGCGACACGGTCAGCAGCAGGGTGTAGTCCGGCAACGGGATGTAACGGTAGATGAACAGCGCCGGGATAAACACATACGTCAGGTAGTCGATCACCAGGTCGAGGATCGAGCCGTCGAAACTTGGCAGCACCGATTGCACATTGACCTTGCGTGCCAGCGCGCCGTCCAGCCCGTCGACGATCAGCGCCACGCCCAGCCACAGCAGGCAATGGGTGGGCTGGTTCTCCAGCAGGGCGAGGGTCGCGAGGAAAGCAGTGACCACGCCGGTGGCGGTAAAACCATGGGCGCCCCATGCTTTGAGCCTGGCGATGTGTACGGTGGATATCACGGGGGCGTTCTCCAGAAAATGAAGCAAGCCAGTTATCACCCTGCTATTGAGGGCGTCGGCAAACCGGATCGGGTTGCAGGTATCGACCGGATTTTCGGGGATAAGGTTCACCACCTTTGAATCTTAGACGCCGCGCAAAAAAATACCCCGGAAATATCCGGGGTACGTCATGAGCGTTGTATGCCAGTGTTGTCAGCTTAATGAGGAAAGAACACACGCAGCCGATGGCTATCCGGGTCAAGGGCGACGAAGGTGCGACCGAAGTCGAGTTCGGTCGGTGTTTGCAGCATGGTCAGCCCGAGAGCGCTCCACTTGGCAAACAGTGCATCGACCTGTTCGGCAGACTCCACCGGGAACGCCAGCTCGGTCCCGCCGCCCGTTACAGTCGTTGCAGGTTCGGCGGTATGCCGCGACCAGAGCCCCAGTTTATAGCCGTCGTCCAGGACAAACAGGGCGAAGGTCGGCGACTCTTCCACGGGCTTGCGCTCCAGCAGAAACTCATAAAACCGTGCACTGACGGCGGGGTTGTCCACGAAAAGCAAAATGAAACGGGGAGTGATCATGGGGTTGCTCCATTAGAAGGTGGGCGCAGCATAAAAGGAGGCGCTGTCAGTTTCTGTCAGGAGTGTGAAGGGGCACCATTTGACGTCAGCCAGACGGAGTTGGCGGAATGTCCGGCGAGGACTATCGTTGCCTGACTTGGTTTCTGCCCATCAATGAGGACGTCGTCATGAACACCAGCGATTTGCTTGAGCAATTACTGCGGGCCGGCCAGGGCTCGTTGTCGCAACAAGGTGGTGGTGCGGCGTCGACTCAAGGCGGCTTGGGTGGCTTGCTCGGTGGCCTGTTGGGTGGCAGCGCGAGTGGAGGTGCTGGCGGCGGAGGTCTGGGAGGTTTGCTCGGTGGTCTGTTGGGCGGCGGTTCCCCTTCGGGCGGTTCAAGCCAATCGCGCTCGGGCGGCACCAACTATGCGGCGTTGGCCTCTTTGGGGATGATGGCCTTCCAGGCCTATCAGGCATGGCAACGCAGCCAGGCCTCGGCACCCCAACAGGCGCCGCGTACCGTTGATCTGTTGTCCGGTCCGGAAATCGAAGACCACAGCCACGCCATCCTTCGCGCCTTGATCGCCGCCGCCAAGGCCGACGGCCGTATCGACGACGCCGAGAAACAAATGATCAGCACTGAAATCGGCCGCCATACCGACGACCCGCAACTGCAACAATGGCTCGATGACGAAGTCGCCCGGCCGCTGGATGCCGCCGATGTGGCGCAGTCCGCTCAGGACCCGGGCATGGCCGCCGAGATGTACCTGGCCAGCGTGATGCTGGTGGACGATCAGCAGGACGCCGAGCGCAATTATCTGGATGAACTGGCCGCTGCGCTGAAGATCGATCCAGAGCTGCAACTGCACCTGGAGCAACAGGCCAAGGGCGGTGCGGCTTAAAAGGTTGAAAACGTGCCGTGCCTGCAACGACGCGACGAACGACGAGGCGGCCCCTCCTGCATGAAATACGTATTCCTGCAGGAGCTGCCGCAGGGCTGCGATCTTTTCGCGGCCATAACGCCTAATCGGTAACCTTCAAGCCCAATGCTGCAAAACACTCTTCGATCGATCGCCGCTGCGTCTCGGCATACAAGCCCAACYCATCAATCGTCGGCCGTCCCAGCGCCTTTTCGAACGCCTGTTGGTTCGAATGCACGCCATAGTGGGTTTGCGCCGCGTCCCCCAGGTTCGACTGAAAAATCCCCGCCGCACTGACCGGCAGGAAATCTTCGTACACCAGCGGTTCAACCCGTACATACCCGTCGCGGAGCAAATCCTCCAGCGACGCGTCTTTCAGCCCATCCGCCGCCAGGCCTTTTTCGGTCACGAAGTAGCGAAAGTACGCCAGTTCCTGTTGGCGCATATCCTCAACGGTGTCAGGGAATTCGCCAAAGTGCTGCGTCATTAGCGCGTTGTAGCGTGCGGCATTGGCTTCGTTGGGAAACTCCTTGAGCTCATCCCGGGCAGCGTTGAGCAAACGGTCGTAAAGCGCCCGGCCCTTAGGTGTGAGCGCCGCGCCGCGCTGTTCGATTTCACCGAAGCGGGCGCTGTGGCTGCCACACATCTCGGCTTGATCGGTAAAAGCGACAGGCTCGTCCAGCGCCTTGAAGCTGGTTTGACGCAGCAGAATCGGGCATTGGCGGCGGGGTGGGCCTTCGATCACCGCTTTGGGGGTAATGCCATGGGCGGGCATTTGTGCCTGGACGATGTCGATGTCCAGGGTGCGTGGTGTCAGGTGATTGATGTGTGGGCCTTTGAAGGCCACCACGTCGGCGATCAGTCGATGCTGGGCGCTGAGTTGCTGGTACTGCTTGGCGGTGACGGTGGCGCTGTGGTGCCAGCGGAAGGTTTCCAGGGCTTGTGCGACGAAGTCTTGCGCCTCGTATTCGGTCAGGCCGCCCTGGGTTTCGGCGCGCTCGATGAGCGTCAGCGCGGCCGGGGTGAAGATTGAACGCTGGTCCAGCACTGATTGGGCAAAGGCCCGCAGTTCGGTGTCTTCGATCAGTTCCAGGCGCAGTAGCGAGGTGAACACCCGGAACGGGCTGACCTGCAACGCCGCCTCATGCACGGCACGAAATGCAGTGGAATGCACCGGCACGCCGGCCGGGGTCAGGTCGTAATAGCCCACCGGTTGCATGCCCATCACCGCGAACAGGCGGGCGAGGGTTGCCAGTTCAGTGGCGGTGCCGACGCGGATTGCACCGTGGCGCTCCAGGTCCAGCCGCTGGATTTCCCCGGTGCTGTGCAGCTGTCGGGCGATTTGCGGGTCGCTGTCCAGCACGTGGCGGTTGGTCTGCTCCACCAGTTCCATCAGCGCGCCGTACAGCGGCACTTCTTCGCGGTACATGTCGGACATCGCTTTGGAGAAGCGTTGGCGGATCAGGTCAGGGCTGACGAAATTCGGGTGGCTCATGAAAAAAATTCCTGGCGCAGTGACGTAACGGATGCCGGAAAAGATCGCAGCCTTCGGCGGCGCCGACAAACGAAGTTTCTGACGAACTTCATTCTGCCAAGGACTGTTCTTGCCACTCAGGCTGCTCGGTCAACGCAGCACTTGGTCCACCAATTCGATCCAGTGCCTGACTGGGGTACGCCCGGCGCTGTTGAGGTGGCTCTGGCAGCCGATGTTGGCGGTGGCGATGACTTCTGGGTGGCCGCTTTCCAGGGCGTTGAGTTTGTTGTCGCGCAGTTGCCGGGCCAACTCCGGTTGGGTGATCGAATAGGTGCCCGCCGAGCCGCAACACAAATGACTGTCGGGTACAGCTGTGAGATTGAAGCCCAACCGCGTCAACACGGCCTCGACCGCGCCGCCGAGTTTCTGTGCGTGCTGCAAGGTGCAGGGGCAGTGAAAGGCGATCCGTCGGTCGGTGGCGGCGCAAACTCGCTCCAACGGCTCATCGGCCAGCACTTGCACCAGGTCCAGCGCCATTTCGCTGACTCGCCGTGCCTTGGCCGCATAAACCGGGTCGCGCTCCAGCAGATGCCCGTAGTCCTTGATGAATGCGCCGCAGCCGCTGGCGGTTTGCACGATGGCTTCGGCGCCGCTTTCCAGGTACGGCCACCAAGCGTCGATGTTGCGTCGGGCGCGGTCCAGGCCCACGGCTTGGGCGTCGAGGTGATAGTCCAGCGCACCGCAGCAGCCGGCTTCCGGCACCGCAATCACACTAATTCCCAGCCGATCCAGCACCCGCGCCGTCGCGGCGTTGGTGTTCGGTGACAGACCGGGTTGTACGCAGCCTTCGAGCATCAACACCTGGCGCGCATGCCGAGGGACGGGGCGTTCGCCCGGAGCAGGGAGGTCGTGGGGTAACTTCGCCTCAACCCCCCGTGGTAGCAACGGCCGGAAAGTGGCGCCGATCTGCAGCAGGGTCTTGAACAGGTTCGGGTTTGGCGCCAATGCCCGCAGGCCCTGACGCAACAGCCGTTGGCTGGCCGGGCGCGGCACTGCTTGATCGATCACGGCGCGGCCAATGTCCAGCAGGTTGTGATAATCCACCCCGGACGGGCAGGTGGTTTCGCAGTTGCGGCAGGTCAGGCAGCGATCCAGGTGCAATTGGGCCTGGGCCGTGGCGGGGGCGCCTTCGAGCACTTGCTTGATCAGGTAGATGCGCCCGCGTGGCCCGTCCAGTTCGTCGCCGAGCAGTTGATAGGTCGGACAGGTGGCGTTGCAAAACCCGCAGTGCACGCAGGTGCGCAGAATCTTGTCCGCTTCTTCGGCGCGGGGCAGTTTCCGGGACTGCTCGCTAAGGTTGGTTTGCATCTAGAACTCCGCGTACATCCGGCCAGGGTTGAACAGCCCTTGCGGGTCCAGTTGCGCCTTGAGTTGCCGGTGATAGCGCAGCAGCGCCGGGGCCAGGGGCTGGAAAGGCGTTTCTGTGACGCCATGGCTGAAACAGGTGGCATGGCCGCCGTGCTGCTGAGCCAGTGATTGAATGTTATCGGCTGCGGATTTCAACCAGCGTTGCGCGCCACCCCAGTCGATCAACTGCTCGCCGGGCAAGTCCAGTGGCCCGAGGTTATTGGGCAATGACAAGCGCCACAGCGGCAGGCCTTCATTGAAAAAGTCTAGTCGTTGTTCGTTCAGGTCGGACCAATAGCCCGAGTCCAGCGGCTCGCCACCGAGCCGTTGATGGGCCGCCGCGACCGAGCCTTCGCCGCCTTCCAGGCGCAGGTACAAACGCTGGCCGTCGTGGCTGGCGGCGCTGATGGGCAGCGGTTGCTGGCCCCATTGCGCCAGATTGGCCAAGGCGCGGGCGCAGTCGATGTCCAGGCTGATGCTCAGGCATTGCCGGGGTTTGGGCAGCACCTTGAGCGAGACTTCGGTCAGCACCCCGAGGCAGCCGTAACTGCCGACCATCAGGCGCGACAGGTCATAACCGGCGACGTTTTTCATCACTTCGCCGCCAAAGCGCAGGTGAGTGCCCAGGCCGCTGATCACCCGCGTACCGAGGACAAAGTCCCGCACCGAGCCGGCCCACGGGCGCCGTGGCCCGGACAGCCCCGCCGCGATCATCCCGCCGACCGTGGCGCCTTCGCCGAACGACGGCGGCTCGCAGGGCAACATTTGCCCCGCGGCATCCAGCGCGGCAAACAGTTCGCTCAGCGGTGTGCCGGCGCGAACGCTGATCACCAGTTCCGTCGGGTCATAGCTGACGATGCCGCAGTGGGCGCGGGTATCGAGCACTTCGCCGGCCACTTCACGGCCGAGAAAGGCCTTGGTGTTCCCTCCCTGAATGCGCAGCGGCGTGGCGTTTTCCAGCGCCTGCCTGACCTGGTCGAGCAGGGCTTCACTGGCATCGAAATCTGCCATCAGAAACGCTCCAGGTCAGGGAACGGCAGTTTTCCTGCGTGAATGTGCATCGCGCCGAATTCCGCGCAGCGGTGCAGGGTCGGGATGTTCTTGCCGGGGTTGAGCAGCCCCTGCGGGTCAAACGCGGCTTTCACCGCGTGAAACAAGGTCAACTCGTCACTGTTGAACTGCGCGCACATCTGATTGATTTTCTCCCGGCCCACGCCGTGCTCACCGGTGATGCTGCCGCCGACTTTCACGCACAGTTCGAGGATCTTGCCGCCGAGGGCTTCGGCCCGTTCCAGTTCGCCGGGCTGGTTGGCGTCGAACAGGATCAGCGGGTGCATGTTGCCGTCGCCGGCGTGGAACACGTTGGCTACCCGCAAGCCATATTCTTGCGCCAGGCTGGCGATGCCCTTGAGTACGCCGGGCAGTTCGCGGCGGGGGATGGTGCCGTCCATGCAGTAGTAATCCGGCGAGAGGCGGCCGATGGCCGGGAAGGCGTTTTTGCGTCCGGCCCAGAACCGCACGCGCTCGGCCTCGTCCCGGGCCTGGCGCACCTCGCTGGCGCCGGCCTGTTGCAACACCTCGCGGACTCGCTCGCAATCGTCATGGACATCGGCTTCGACGCCGTCCAGTTCGCACAGCAGGATCGCTTCGGCATCCACTGGGTAACCGGCGTGGATGAAATCCTCGGCGGCGCGGATCGCCAGGTTGTCCATCATTTCCAGGCCACCGGGTATGATCCCGGCGGCGATGATTTCGGCCACCGCGCGACCGGCCTTTTCCACGGAATCGAAACTGGCCAGCAGGACTTTGGCGACCTGAGGCTTGGGCAGCAGTTTGACCGTGACTTCGGTGATGATCCCCAGCAAGCCTTCGGAGCCGGTAAACAGCGCCAGCAGGTCAAACCCCGGAGCGTCCAGCGAGTCGGCGCCGAGGGTCAGGTGTTCGCCTTCAAGGGTCAGGATTTCGAGTTTCAGCAGGTTGTGCACAGTCAGGCCGTACTTGAGGCAATGCACGCCACCGGCGTTTTCCGCGACATTGCCGCCGATTGAGCAAGCGATTTGCGAGGACGGGTCCGGTGCGTAATACAAACCGAAGGGCGCCGCTGCCTGGGAAATCGCCAGGTTGCGCACCCCTGGCTGGACCCGTGCGGTGCGGGTGGCGGGGTCGATGTGCAAGATGTTGTTGAATCGCACCATCACCAGCAACACGCCTTTGTCCAGCGGCAGCGCACCGCCGGACAACCCGGTGCCGGCCCCGCGCGCCACCACCGGCACGTTCCGGGCATGGCAGAGCTTGAGCAGTGCCTGCACCTGTTCAAGATGCCGGGGCAGGGCCACCAGCATCGGCGTGGTGCGATAGGCCGAGAGACCGTCGCATTCGTAGGGCTTGAGTTCTTCCTCGCGCCAGAGGATGTCCAGGTCCGGCACCTCCTGTTGCAAGGCCTTGAGCAACACGGCCTTGTCGACATTGGGCAGGGCGCCGTCGATGCGTTCGTCGTAAAGAATGTTCATCAATCGCGCCTCGTATGAATCGCCGAGCATCCCCCCGAATTATCTGCCAACCCGTAGCAGCTGCTATGAGGCGGTGGGGGTCATGTGATGCGCCCGCAAAAACTCCCGGTACAAGCGTGCGGTTTTGGTCGGCTGCTCAACCATCGGCATGTGGCCGACACCGTCCCAGATTTCCACCCGCAGATCGGCGATGCCCTTGCTCCAGACGGGCACGCTGCTGACGTCGATCAAGCGGTCCTTGCGCCCCCACAGCAGCAGCGCCGGGCATTTGATATCGGGCAGTTTTGGTTCCATCGGCGGGCTGGCCCGGAAGTCCCTGAAGATTTCTTCCAGCTCGTCGCGCTGCTGTTCATAGCGCTGGGCGACAGCGTCCAGCACGATCCCCGGTACCCATGGCGGCGAAGCCATGGTCATGGCGTAGAAATGCTGAAACTCTTCACGGGAATGAATCAGGAACGGGTTATGGCCGCGAGCCAGGTGGCGATCCATGTCGCTGGGTTCCGGGGCAGTGACGCCAGCCGGATCGAGCAGCGCCAGCGAGACGATACGCTCGGGGTAATTGACCGCCAGCCATGCCGCGATGTAGCCACCCATGGAATTGCCGATCACGTGCACCTTCTCGACGCCGCAGACATCGAGCAATTGGATCAATCGTTTGGCCTGGACCGGAATGTCGTAGCCACCACCGGCCTTGAAGCCGGTTTCGCCATGGCCGGCGAGGTCGGGGATGATCACCCGGTAGTCGTTGACGAAATGCCGGGCGAAGCGCAGCCAGATATTCTTGTCGGCGCTGTAGCCGTGCAGCATCAGTATGTTGCTGGAGGCTTCGTAGGGGCCGCCTTGCCAGGTCGAGACGGTCATTTCGGTGATCGGCACGATAAGCTTGTGCAACCGATACAGCCGGGCCTCCAGCGCCATGTTCAAGTCATAGAGCCAGTAACCGATGGCCGGGTAGCTCAACCAGCTCCAGGCCGCGAAAACGGCGATAGCGACAACCAACAAAAGCATCAGGCTATTCCTTTTGCAGTGATCAGGACGGAAGGTGGTTGGCGGAGCCTCTGCAGCGGCCTCCTGTTTATCGTGGTTTATCGATCCCTTACTTCATGTATAGACAAACATTGGGCACTCGCCTCATCGCGATACCACACTATTGGAGCTACCAGCTGTCAGACCGTCATCCGGTGATGGCTATTCGCCGTTCCCCTGATAGACTTCAATCACTTTCACCCATGTGATGTCAGGCTCGGTTCAGTAGTACAGAGGCCTCTATGGAAAAAAAGGGAGGAAAGGGACTTTCATTGGCCAGGAGGCTTTATGGGTCGCGCATCCTGGGTCTGGCCCTTGGACTATTGTGTGTCGGTGCAGGGATGTATCCACTCGACCCCGCGCCCTGGGTCTGGGTGGTGATGCTGTTCAACGGCGTCATCTGGCCGCATGTGGCCTATCAATGGGCGCGTCGGGCGAAAATTCCTTATCACGCCGAACACCGCAACATTCTGGTGGACGCGTTTCTCGGCGGTTTCTGGGTGGCCGCCATGCAGTTCAATCCGCTACCCAGCGCAGCTACGCTGTCGATGATGGCGATGCACAACGTGGCCATCGGTGGCTTGCGTTTTCTGTTGGCGGGCGCCGTCGCGCAGATCCTCGGGATCGGCCTCGGGCTGCTGGTGTTCATGCCGGCTTTTGTCCCGCAAACCAGTCCATTTCAGCTATACGCCTGTTTACCTTTACTGTCGATTTATCCGATGTCCCTGGGCTGGGTCTGCTTCCGTCAGGCCCACACTCTGGGCCGACACAAGCGCGAGTTGCTGGCCCTGAGCCGCACCGACAGCCTGACTGGCTTGCTGAATCACGGCGCCTGGAAAGACCAGCTGGAAATCGAGTTTCAGCGTTGCCGGCGCCAGCAGAAGGGTGGGGCGATTGCGTTGATCGACATCGACCATTTCAAGACCATCAACGACACCTACGGCCATGTCGCCGGGGACATCGTCTTGCGTCAGCTGAGCAAAATCCTCAAGCAGAACCTGCGGGCAGCCGATGTCGCCGGCCGCTATGGTGGCGACGAATTCTGCGTGCTGCTGCCGGACCTGCCGCTGGAGCGTGCCGCCGTGGCGATGGATGCGCTGCGTGCTCGTTTCGCCACGTTGGGTTACGAGCAGAACCCGGCGCTGAAGGTCAGCTTGAGCATCGGCCTGGCGGCCTTCAACCCGGCCCACGACGAAGCGACCCTGTGGCTCAACGACGCCGACCAGGCGCTCTACGAAGCCAAGAGCACCGGCCGTAACCGCGTCATTTGCCATGGCGACGGCAAGCCGCGTAAAGAGTTGCTGGATTCTGTGTAACCCAATAACCACACAATCCCGCTCCCACAGGGAATGTGTGGTCATGCAGGTTTGTATGTGTCGCATCCGGTGTAGAGCCTTGCGTCGTAGTCAGGTAGGGTCTAAAGACCCCGACACGAAACAAGGATCGATTCATGACGTTCAAGCTCCCGCGTTCCTTCCTGGCCACCAGTCTTGGCCTGACCCTCGCCCTCGGCACCTTCACCCCCGCAGCCTTCGCCGAACCCCACAAACAAGTCCTCGCCGATGCTGAACAGTACAAGGCAGAAGCCCTGAAACTGCTGGAACGGCTGGTGAACATCGACTCCGGCTCCGGCTATGAACCGGGCCTGACCCAGGTGAGCGACATCGCCATCGAAGAGTTGAAGAAACTGGGTGCCACCATCGAACTGGTGCCCAACACCCCGGACGAGAGCAACCATGTGCTGGCTATCCTCAAGGGCACCGGCAAGGCGAAAATCCTGCTGATGGCGCACATGGACACCGTGTTCAAGGAAGGCTCCGCCACCGAGCGCCCGTTCCACATCAAGGACGGCCGCGCCTATGGGCCAGGCGTGATGGATGACAAGGGCGGCATCGTCGCCGGGATCTACGCGCTGAAAATCCTTAAGAACCTCGACTTCAAGGACTACGCGCAGATCACCTTCCTGCTCGATGCCAGTGAAGAAACCGGCTCGGACGTCGCCACCGACCTGATCAAGAAAACCGCCAAGGCCCACGACGTGACCCTCAACCTCGAACCGGGGCGCCCGGCCGATGGCCTGGTGGTCTGGCGCAAAGGCAGCGCCACCGCCGTGGTCGAGGTCAAAGGCAAGGCTGCCCATGCGGGCGTTGCCCCAGAATTGGGGCGTAACGCTGCCATGGAAGCCGCGCACCAGATTCTGCAACTCGGCAAACTGGGCGATGAAGCGAAGAAAACCACCATCAACTTCACCGTGCTCAAGGCCGGCGACCGCACCAACGTGATTCCGGACCAAGCCACCGCCAAGGCTGATGTGCGGGCGGCGGTGCCGGAAGAATTCGACCGGATCGAAAAGGACCTGGCGCGGGTGTCGAAGGACAAACTGATTGCTGATACGCAAGTCACCACCAGCCTCAAGCGCGGCTTGCCACCGATGCCGCAAACGGCGGAATCGGATCGCTTGATGGCCATGGCTCAAGGCATTTACGGCGAAATTGGCCGCAAGTTGACGGAAGAAGGCAGCGGCGGGGCGGCAGATGCGAGTTTGTCCGCGGGTGTTGGCACGCCGACGCTGGACGGGTTCGGGATTGTCGGCGGCAATATCCACACGCCTGAGGAGTACGCCGAGGTCGAAAGCGTGGCGCCGCGGATTTATTTGCTGTCGCGGATGATTATGGAATTGGCCAAGCAATAAGCCACACTGCCCGCTGATCGACAAACTTCGCAGGCAAGCCTCGCTCCTACAAGTTATGCGCAAAATCCTGTAGGAGCGAGGCTTGCCCGCGAAGACGGCAGTTCAGGCGCAACCCATCCGCCTACTCGATCGGTGTATCGATAAACACCTCAAGCCCTTCGGCATACGCCGTGAACGCGTTGATCAGTGGAAACTGCGCAGCATCCACCTGATCCGGCACCACCAGGTTGGTAAAACTCCAGGCCACCGCCAGGCTAATCCCATCCTGAGCAATCGAGCCATCGGTCTTCAGCGGCTGCTTTTCCAGCTCCCGCTCCAGCGCCGAATACGCTGCCGCCAATTGTCCTTCGACCCGTTTCACCCAAGGCGCGTACTGAATTTCCGCTGGCCGCAGGTTGCGTTCGTAGTAAAGCTGCACCGACTTCTCGCACGCGGCCAACGCCAGGCCGATCAGCCGCAGCGAGCGCAAGCGTTGAACCGGATTGTCGGATATCAGGCTTTTACCCGGAGCGGCCAGGGCTTCGAGGTAATCGATGATCAGCGTTGAATCCATCAACACCTCACCGTCATCCAGCACCAGCGTCGGCGCCTTCACCACCGGGTTGATCTGCTGGAACTGCTCGAAGTGCCTGAACACCGAAACCGACGCGTGTTCCAGCGGGATGCCCAGGCATTTGGCGGAAATGGCGACGCGCCGCACGTAGGGCGAATCCAGCATGCCGATCAGTTTCATTGAGCCTCTCCTTACAGACGGTCCTTGGGGATGGACAACCTTAGCCGAGGTTCAGCGACCTGCAAACGATTTCGCGCTGATCCTCAGGCCTATTGTTCATCCTCGAAGGCTAATCCTCAAAGCCTGCCTGCTCATGAATCTCATCGACCTTCAACTCCAGTCGATAAGCCACGGCGATGAACAGCGCCTGGCACAGGCACAAGGTCGCACTCAACGAGCGGAAGGCAAACGAACTGCCCTCGTTGACCAGCAGCACGGTGTTGGCGCGCTTGGCCAATGGCGAGAGGTTGCTGTCGGTGATGATCAGGGTTTTCGCCTGATGGTGCTGGGCGATGCGCAGGCAGTGCTGGGTTTCCTTGCCATAGGGCGTGAAGCTGATGGCGATCACCAGGTCGTTGGCGCGCACGCTGCGCATCTGCTCGCGGTAACTGCCGCCAAGGCCCGACACCAGGTGGATGCGCTTGTTGGTGTGTTGCAGGTTGTAGACCAGGTAATCGGCCACCGCGAACGAGCGGCGCACCCCGACCACGTAGATGTTGTCGGCATTCACCACCAGGTCCACGGCCTTGTCGAAAGCCTGGTCATCGAGTTCCAGCCCCAATCGTTCGATGCCTGACAGGGTGGCGTTGATGCATTCGCGCGCCAGGTCGCCGCCGCTGGCCTTCTGCGACTTGTTGGCGATCATGCTGCGGATGCGTTGCTGGTAGTTCTGCACCGGCGTGGTCTTGTGGGTGTAGGCCTCGCGAAACAGCGCCTGCATTTCACTGAACCCGCTGAAGCCGAAGCGCTGGGAAAAGCGCACGATGGCCGACGGGTGCACTTCGCACTCGCGGGCGATGTCGCTGATGCGGTCGACCATGATCCGGTCGCTCTGCTGGCTCATGTAACTGGCGATGCGTTTGAGCTGGCGCGGCAGACTTTCGTACTCCTCGGTGATCAGCTGCAACAGACGCTCGGCATTGATCGGAGGGCTGGCGAGATCGCTGTCGGGCGAGCTCTCGGTCGTAGCCGGCTGATCGGTGCGGGACATAAGAAATCCTTCTGGCTTGTTCTTATAGGGATAACGGTTCTCGTCACCCCCTGACAATAGGTTGGCTGTGCGCAGTCTACAGGGTAGGCCGGAATAAAATCTTGAGCTTGCAATCGGCCTGGGGCCTGCTGAAACGATGCACGCTGTCTGGAACGCTTGTATCAAAGTTTATTGGAAAAAATATTCCACGTAAAAAATATATAGAATAAATATTGATTGTTCGGCCCCGGTCGTTTTAGTCTGCATCCACCAAGAGTGTTCGGCGCCTTCATCGCCCCGGACGCAGGCTGATAAAAATAACAGGAGCCAGCATGGGCCAGACTCGTTTTGCCAGTGGGCGTCAATTGGATCTGATTTGCCTCGGACGCCTTGGCGTCGATCTTTATGCGCAACAAGTCGGGGCGCGGCTGGAGGATGTGAGCAGCTTCGCCAAGTACCTGGGCGGTTCGTCCGCCAACATTGCCTTCGGCACCGCGCGACTGGGGCTGAAGTCGGCGATGTTGAGCCGGGTAGGGGACGACCACATGGGCCGTTTCCTCGTTGAATCCCTGGTCCGTGAAGGCTGCGACGTCAGCGGCATCAAGGTCGATCCGGAACGCCTGACCGCCATGGTCCTGCTGGGCCTCAAGGATCGCGAAACCTTTCCCCTGGTGTTCTACCGCGAAAACTGCGCCGACATGGCGTTGCGCGCCGAAGACATCAGCGAAGCCTTTATCGCTTCCAGCAAAGCCCTGCTGATCACTGGCACCCATTTCTCCACCGACGGTGTCTACAAGGCGAGCATTCAGGCGCTGGACTACGCCGAAAAGCACAACGTCAAGCGGGTCCTGGACATCGACTACCGCCCGGTGCTCTGGGGCCTGGCCGGCAAGGCGGACGGCGAAACCCGTTTCGTCGCCGACCAGAACGTCAGCCAGCATGTGCAGAAAATCCTCCCGCGTTTCGACCTGATCGTCGGCACTGAAGAAGAATTCCTGATCGCCGGCGGCGCCGAGGATCTGCTCACCGCGCTGCGCAATGTCCGGCGCCTGAGCGCGGCGACGTTGGTGGTCAAGCTCGGTCCGCAAGGTTGCACGGTGATCCACGGAGCGATCCCGGTGCGTCTCGAAGACGGCGCGATCTATCCCGGTGTGCGCGTCGAAGTGCTGAATGTGCTGGGGGCCGGCGATGCCTTCATGTCGGGTTTCCTCAGTGGCTGGCTGGAGGACGCCGGCGACGAGCGCTGCTGCCAGTTGGCCAATGCCTGCGGCGGTCTGGTGGTGTCGCGCCATGCCTGCGCCCCGGCGATGCCGACCCGCGCCGAACTCGATTACCTGTTCAACAGCCCGGTGCCGATCACCCGGCCGGATCAGGACGTGACATTGCAGCGTCTGCATCAGGTCAGCGTGCCGCGCAAACAGTGGAAGCAACTGTTCATCTTTGCCTTCGATCATCGCGGGCAACTGGTGGAGCTGGCCCACAAGGGCGGGCGCGACCTGAACGCTATCTGCGAACTCAAACAACTCTTTATCAAAGCCGTGGAACGGGTCGAGGCGGATTTGCGTGAGCAGGGCGTCGACGCCGATGTCGGCTTGCTGGCCGATCAACGTTTCGGTCAGGACTCGCTGAACGCCGCCACCGGTCGTGGCTGGTGGGTGGCACGGCCGGTGGAAGTGCAGGGTTCGCGGCCATTGGCGTTCGAACACGGGCGTTCGATCGGCAGCAACCTGATCGCCTGGCCGCAAGAACAGATCATCAAATGCCTGGTGCAATTCCATCCCGACGACGAGCCTCTGCTGCGTCTGGAGCAGGAGGCGCAGATCAAGGGCCTGTACCAGGCCTCGCAGGTCAGCGGGCATGAATTGCTGCTGGAGATCATTCCGCCCAAGGATCACCCATCACCGCATCCAGACGTGCTCTATCGCGCTCTCAAACGCCTCTACAACCTGGGCATCTACCCGGCGTGGTGGAAGATCGAAGCGCAAAGCGCCGAGGAGTGGAAACAACTCGACGAGCTGATCCAGGAACGCGACCCGTATTGCCGTGGCGTGGTGCTGCTGGGCCTGAATGCCCCGGCGGCGACCTTGGCCGAAGGGTTCCAACAGGCCAGCCAGAGCCAGACCTGCCGTGGTTTCGCCGTGGGTCGGACGATCTTCCAGGAACCGAGCCGCGCGTGGCTGGCCGGTGAAATCGACGACGAGGCGCTGATTCGCCAGGTGCAGGGCACCTTCGTCGAACTGATCGATGCCTGGCGCACGGCCCGAGCCTGAACACATTAATTGATTGATGGGGCTTTTGTGGCGAGGGAGCTTGCTCCCGCTCGGCTGCGAAGCAGTCGCAAACCTGTGAATGCGGTTTACCTGATACACCGGGCTGATTGATTCGGGACTGCTTCGCAGTCCAGCGGGAGCAAGCTCCCTCGCCACAGGTGATCGGTTGAACATTTTTGAGAAAACAATAAAAGGTGCAGCCATGCCCGCTATCCGAATTGGCATCAACCCGATCTCCTGGAGCAACGACGACCTGCCGTCCCTCGGTGGCGAGACGCCGTTGAGCACCGCCCTCAGCGAAGGCAAGGACATCGGCTACGAGGGCTTCGAACTCAACGGCAAGTTTCCCAAGGACGCCAAGGGCGTCGGCGATGTGCTGCGGCCTTACGACCTGGCGCTGGTGTCGGGCTGGTATTCCAGCCGTCTGGCCCGCCGTTCCGTGGCCGAGGAAATCGACGCCATCGGCAGCCATGTCGAGCTGCTGGCGAAGAACGGCGCCAAGGTGTTGGTCTATGGCGAAGTCGCCGACTCCATTCAAGGCCAGCGCATTCCACTGGTCGAGCGCCCACGTTTCCACACCGAGCAGGCCTGGCAAGAATACGCCGACAAACTCACCGAACTGGCGCGCTTCACCCTGTCCCAGGGCGTGCGTCTGGCCTATCACCATCACATGGGGGCCTACGTCGAATCCCCGGCCGACATCGACAAACTGATGGCGTTGACTGGCAGCGAAGTCGGCCTGCTGTTCGATTCGGGCCACTGCTACATGGGCGGCGGCGAGCCGTTGCAGGTATTGCGCAAACACATCGAACGGGTTTGCCACGTGCATTTCAAGGACGTGCGCAAACCGGTGGTGCAACTGGCGCGCAACAACCTGTGGAGCTTCCCGGACTGCATCATCAACGGCACCTTCACCGTGCCCGGCGATGGCGACATCGACTTCGGCGCCTTGCTCGACGTGCTGCTGGGCGCCGACTACCACGGCTGGCTGGTGGTGGAAGCCGAGCAGGATCCGGCGGTGGCACCAAGTTACGTCTACGCGAAAAAAGGCTACGACACCTTGCGTGCCTTGCTCGACGAGAGGACCGCGCAATGAGCCTGTTGGTCAAGAGCAATGCCCGCGGACGGACCATGGTCGAGCTGGGGCAGGGAGAGCTGGAATACGTCGGTTTTGCCGCTTACCGCCTGAGTCTTGGCGAAACCCTGCCGGTCAGCGCGGGCGACAAGGAATTGTGCCTGGTGCTGCTCAGCGGTCGGGTCGGCATCAAGGGTGAAGCACCGGGGCAGGGCGCGTTCGACTGGGACAACATCGGCGATCGTCAGTCGGTGTTCGAAGACAAATCACCGTTCGCCGTGTATTTGCCACCCGGCAGCCAGGCCCAGGTGGTGGCGTTGAGCGACGTGCAAATCGCCGTGTGCGCGGCGCCCGGTTCCATCGCCGAAAACCTTGGCCCACGGCTGATCAAACCCGACAGCATGAAACGCAGCGTGCGCGGCAAGGGGGCCAACACCCGTTATGTCTGCGACATTTTGCCGGACACCGAGCCCGCCCATTCGCTGCTGGTGGTGGAAGTGCGTACGCCCTCCGGTCACTCGTCGAGCTACCCGCCGCATAAGCACGACACCGACGATCTGCCGCACCAGAGCTTTCTCGAAGAAACCTATTACCACCAGATCAACCCGCCCCAGGGCTTCGTGTTCCAGCGGGTCTACACCGACGATCGCAGTATCGATCAGGCCATGGCGGTGGAAAACAGCGACCTGGTTGTGGTGCCCAAGGGTTATCACCCGGTCAGCGTGCCCTACGGCTATGAGTCGTATTACCTGAACGTGATGGCCGGCCCGAAACGCGTCTGGCAGTTCCATAACGATCCGCAGCACAGCTGGCTTCTGGATCTCTAAATTCCAACATTCAAAGGGAGAACAAGAACAATGAGCGACGCCCCGGTCATAGGTCATTACATCGACGGTCAGGTGCAGGACAGCGGTAGCGAGCGGTTCAGCAATGTCTTCAATCCGGCCACTGGCAGCGTTCAGGCGCGGGTCGGGCTGGCCAGCCAGAAGACCGTGGACGAGGCCGTCGCTTCGGCCATGAAGGCGTTCCCGGCCTGGTCCGAGCAATCGTCCCTGCGCCGTTCGCGGGTGATGTTCAAGTTCAAGGAATTGCTCGACCGCCATCACAACGAACTGGCCGAAATCATTAGCCGCGAACACGGCAAGGTGTTCTCCGACGCCAAGGGCGAAGTGACCCGTGGCATCGAAATCGTCGAATACGCCTGCGGTGCGCCGAACCTGCTGAAAACCGATTTCAGCGACAACATCGGCGGTGGCATCGACAACTGGAACCTGCGCCAGCCATTGGGCGTCTGCGCCGGCGTTACGCCGTTCAACTTCCCGGTGATGGTGCCGCTGTGGATGATCCCGTTGGCGCTGGTCACCGGCAACTGCTTCATCCTCAAACCGTCTGAACGTGATCCATCCGCCAGTTTGTTGATGGCTCGCTTGCTCACCGAAGCCGGGTTGCCGGACGGTGTGTTCAACGTGGTCCAGGGCGACAAGGCGGCGGTCGATGCCTTGCTGCAACACCCGGACATCGAGGCGATTTCCTTTGTCGGCTCGACGCCGATTGCCGAGTACATCCACCAGCAAGCCACCTCGCGCGGCAAACGCGTACAGGCGCTGGGCGGGGCGAAGAACCACATGATCGTCATGCCCGATGCCGATCTGGACCAGGCGGCGGATGCACTGATCGGCGCGGCTTACGGCTCGGCCGGTGAGCGCTGCATGGCGATTTCGATTGCCGTGGCCGTGGGTGATGTCGGCGACCAGTTGATTGCCAAACTGCTGCCGCGCATCGATCAACTGAAGGTCGGCAACGGCATGCAGGGTGACAGCGACATGGGGCCGCTGGTGACCGCCGAACACAAGGCCAAAGTCGAGGGTTTTATCGGCGAGGGTGTGGCCCAGGGCGCGCAGCTGATTGTCGACGGGCGCAACTTCAAGGTGCCAGGCGCCGAGAACGGTTTCTTCGTCGGTGCGACGCTGTTCGACAAGGTCACGACCGAGATGAGCATCTACCAGCAAGAGATCTTTGGACCGGTGCTGGGCATTGTGCGCGTGCCGGACTTCGCCAGCGCCGTGGCGCTGATCAACGCCCATGAATTCGGCAACGGCGTGTCCTGTTTCACCAGCGACGGCGGCATTGCCCGCTCGTTTGCCCGCAGCATCAAGGTCGGCATGGTCGGCATCAACGTACCGATTCCGGTGCCCATGGCCTGGCACTCGTTCGGCGGCTGGAAGCGCTCGCTGTTCGGTGATCACCACGCTTATGGCGAAGAAGGCATTCGCTTCTACAGCCGCTACAAAAGCGTGATGCAGCGTTGGCCCGACAGCATCGCCAAGGGCCCTGAATTCAGCATGCCGACAGCCAAATAATTCACGTGTGCGGAGAACAACAAAAAATGAGCAAACCCCTGCGTTTCGCCTTGAACCGTATGGTCGCCCCACGTTTGTCCCTGCCGGCGTTCATCGAGTTGGCGGTGACCCTCAAGGCCGACGCCATCGAGATTCGCAACGACCTCAAAGGCGTCGAGATCGAGGATGRCACCGCCCCCGAACACGTCCGTGAGCTGTGCGCGGCCAAAGGCATCACGGTGCTGTCGATCAACGCGCTGTATCCGTTCGATGTCTGGAATGACGAGCGCCGCGCACATGCCCTGAAGCTTGCCGCTTATGCCCGTGACTGTGGCGCACGGGGCTTGGTGATGTGCCCATTGAACGACCGCGCCGATCCACGAACCGAAGCGCAGCGTGCGTCCGGCCTGCGCACGGCGTTGAGTGAACTGGCACCGATCCTGCGCGATCACGGCATTCTCGGCTTCATCGAACCGCTGGGTTTCGAAGAATGCTCGCTGCGGCGCAAACGCACGGCAGTCGATGCGATCAAGGCCATCGGAGGGCTGGATGTGTTTCGTCTGGTGCATGACACCTTCCACCATCACCTGGCCAGCGAGCATGAATTCTTCCCTGAACTGACCGGGTTGGTGCACATCTCCGGCGTCGAAGATGCCGAGGCGCCACTGGCGACCATTCGTGACGGCCATCGGGTGCTGGTGGGCGAGGGCGACATCCTCGGCAATGCGGCGCAGATCGACACCTTGCTCAGTAGCGGCTATAGCGGCTACCTGTCGTTCGAACCGTTTGCCGACAGCGTCCATGGCCTGGCGGATATCCTGACGGCGATCGGCGCGAGTATGGATCACCTGCAGAAATCCCTGAGCTGACATCGGATTTGCATACGGAAAAGGTGCGAGCATGACCACAACAAGACTGACCATGGCCCAGGCCCTGGTGAAATTCCTCGATAACCAGTACATCGAGGTCGATGGGGTCCAGAGCAAATTCGTCGCCGGGATCTTTACCATTTTTGGCCACGGCAATGTGCTGGGTCTGGGGCAAGCCCTGGAACAGGACAGCGGCGACCTGATCGTCCATCAGGGCCGCAACGAGCAAGGCATGGCCCACGCGGCCATTGGTTTTGCCAAGCAACACCTGCGGCGCAAGATCTACGCCTGCTCTTCATCGGTGGGCCCGGGCGCGGCGAACATGCTGACTGCTGCCGCGACGGCCACCGCCAACCGTATTCCCTTGCTGCTGTTGCCCGGCGACGTCTACGCCTGCCGCCAACCAGACCCGGTGTTGCAACAGATCGAGCAGTTCCACGACCTGAGCATCAGCACCAACGATGCGTTCAAGGCCGTGAGCAAATACTGGGACCGGATCAACCGTCCCGAGCAACTGATGACTGCGGCGATCCACGCCATGCGCGTGCTCACCGACCCCGCCGAAACCGGCGCCGTGACCCTGGCCTTGCCGCAAGACGTGCAGGCCGAGGCGTACGACTATCCCGATTACTTCCTGCAAAAACGCGTGCACCGCATCGAGCGCCGTCCGGCCACCGAAGCGATGCTCGACGATGCCGTGGCGTTGTTCAAAGGCAAGCGCAAACCGCTGATCATCTGCGGCGGTGGGGTCAAGTATTCCGGTGCCAATGCAGCGTTGCAGGCCTTTGCCGAGCGCTTCGATATTCCTTTCGCCGAAACCCAGGCCGGCAAGAGCGCGGTGGTGTCGAGCCATCCGCTGAACGTCGGCGGGATCGGCGAAACCGGTTGCCTGGCGGCGAACCTGTTGGCCAGGGACGCAGATTTGATCATCGGCATCGGCACCCGCTACAGCGATTTCACCACCGCGTCGAAATCCTTGTTCAAACACCCGGACGTGCAATTTCTCAACCTCAACATCAGCCCTTGCGACGCCCTGAAACTCGATGGCGTGCAACTGCTGGCGGACGCCAGAACCGGCTTGAACGCCTTGGCCGCTGTGTTGGGCGACTATCGCTCCGGCTGGGGCGATCAACCCCGACAGGCCCGGGCGCAGCTGGACGAGGAAGTCGACCGCCTCTATCAGGTCGAGTACCAGACTCAAGACTTCGTCCCGGAAATCAACGATCACCTGGACCCGGCGGTGCTGCGCGAATTCATCGAGCTGACCGGTTCCTGCCTGACCCAGAGCCGGGTGCTCGGTGTGCTCAATGAAACCCTGGCCGATGATGCGGTGATCGTCGCCGCCGCCGGCAGCCTGCCCGGCGACTTGCAGCGCAGCTGGCGCAGCAAGGGTGTGAACACCTACCACGTCGAGTACGGTTATTCGTGCATGGGTTACGAGGTGAACGCGGCACTGGGGGTGAAGCTCGCCGAGCCTGAGCGCGAGGTCTATGCGCTGGTGGGCGACGGCTCCTACATGATGCTGCACTCGGAGCTGGCAACCTCGATCCAGGAGCGCCGCAAGATCAACGTGGTGTTGCTGGACAACATGACCTTCGGCTGCATCAACAACCTGCAAATGGAACACGGCATGGACAGCTTCGGCACCGAGTTCCGTTTCCGCAATCCTGAAACCGGCAAGCTCGATGGCGGTTTCGTGCCGGTGGATTTCGCCATGAGCGCGGCGGCTTACGGCTGCAAGACCTACAAGGTGAACACGGTTGAAGAGCTGCGAGCCGCGTTGGCGGATGCGCGGTTGCAGACGGTGTCGACGCTGATCGACATCAAGGTCCTGCCCAAAACCATGATTCACAAATACCTGTCGTGGTGGCGGGTCGGCGTGGCGCAAGTCTCCACCAGCGCACGCACTGACGCAGTGGCCAAGACCCTCAACGAACGATTGGCCAAGGCCCGTCAATACTGATTGCCCTGAAACGAACAACAGGAGTGTTTATATGTCTTCGCTTTCCAATTCGTTGCGTATCGGCGTCATCGGCACCGGGGCCATCGGCCAGGACCATATCCGTCGTTGCAGCCAGACCTTGCTCAACAGTCAGGTTGTCGCGGTCACCGACATCAATTTGCAGCAAGCGGCCAAGGTCGTCTCCGATCTGAAGCTGACCGCCGAGGTCTATCCCGATGGCCACGCGCTGATCAAGGCGCCGGACGTCGACGCAATCCTCGTCACCTCCTGGGGCCCGAGCCACGAAGAGTTCGTGCTGGCGGCCATTGCGGCGGGCAAACCGGTGTTCTGCGAGAAACCGCTGGCGGTCACCGCCGAAGGCTGCCGCAAGATCGTCGAGGCCGAAGTGGCCCACGGCAAGCGATTGGTGCAGGTTGGTTTCATGCGCCCGTACGATGAAGGTTATCGGGCATTGAAATCGGTGATCGACAGTGGCCAGATCGGCGAGCCGCTGATGCTGCACTGCGCCCACCGTAACCCGACCGTAGGTGAAAACTACAAGACCGACATGGCGATCACCGATACGCTGATCCATGAGCTGGACGTGTTGCGCTGGTTGCTCGACGACGACTATGTGTCGGTGCAAGTGGTGTTCCCGCGCAAGACCAGCAAGGCCCACGCCCATTTGAAAGACCCGCAGATCGTGTTGCTGGAAACCGCCAAGGGCACGCGCATCGACGTGGAAGTGTTCGTCAACTGCCAGTACGGCTACGACATCCAGTGCGAAGTGGTAGGGGAGACGGGCATCGCCAAACTGCCGGAGCCGTCGCAGGTTCAACTGCGCAGCGGAGCGAAACTGTCCAATGCGATTCTGATGGACTGGAAGGACCGGTTCATCGCCGCGTACGACGTCGAGTTGCAGGCGTTCATCGATGGCGTGCGCGCCGGGCAGGTCGGCGGGCCATCGGCGTGGGACGGTTTCGCCGCCGCCGTCGCTGCGGATGCCTGCATCGAGGCGCAGAACAGYGGCCAGATTGTCAAAGTCGGCCTGCCAGACCGCCCACGCTTCTACGGTTAACCACTGACCCCTGTAGGAGCGAGGCTTGCCCGCGAAGACGTCGACACATTCAACATTGATGTCGGCTGAAGGTCCGTCTTCGCGGGCAAGCCTCGCTCCTACAGGGGATGGTGTCGATTTCTGGTTAAGGAGAACAAAAAAACATGCGCATCGCACTAGACCCCTACATGTACCGCAACCTGTCCCTGGGCAAGATGGTCGACAAGGTCGCCGAGCTCGGTTACGAACACATCGAGCTGTCGCCCCGAGAAGATTTCCTGCCGTTCTATAAAGCCCCGCGAGTCGACAAGGCGCGGATCAAGGAATTTCGCAAAGCCCTGAGCGATACCGGGGTCAAACTCTCTTCCTTATTACCCATGTACCACTGGGCCGCCGCCGATGAAGGTTTGCGCGTGGCCGCCGTGCGCAACTGGAAGCGGGCGATCCAGATTGCCGTGGAGATGGACTGCGAGCTGGTCAACACCGAGTTCACCGGCCAGTCGGACAACCCGTTGGTCTGCGAGAACCAGTTCATGCGTTCCATGGACGAACTGATCCCCGAGTTCGAACGCGAAGGCATCAAGCTCGATATCCAGGCCCATCCTTATGATTTCTGCGAGCGCAACAACGAATCGGTGGACATCATTCGCGGTCTGGACCGCGACTGGATCAACTACCTCTACGCCGCGCCGCACACGTTTTTCTATGACGATGGCGTGGGTGACATCGCCTCGATGCTCAAGTACTCCGGCTCGAAGCTGAGTCACTTGATCATCGCCGACACCTACAACCACAAGGCTTCCTCAGGCTTGCGCTACATCGTCAACCCGCCGGGCGTCACCGCCACAGTGCACCAGCACCTGGACATCGGCCAGGGCGAGGTCGACTGGGAAGCGTTTTTCGGCACCTTGCGCGAGATCAAGTTCGATGGCATCGCCACCGTCTCGGTATTCGCCTGGGAAGACCGGCCGGACGAGTCCAACCGAATGATGCTCGAACGCGTGACCCGCGAACTCTGCCAATAACCGCGGCATACACAAGCCCGCTCCCACAGGGGCCGCGTTCTATAAGGAGAATACTTTCATGCGTATCGGACTTGTCGGTTACGGCCATGGCGGCCGGTTTTTCCATGCGCCGCTGATCAGCAGTTTGCCGGCGGCGACGTTTGTGGGCGTGGTCACCCGTTCCGCCGAGCGCCGACAACTGCTGGCCACGGAACATCCCGGTGTGCCGGCCTTCGACAGCATTGGCCAACTGGTCGAAGCCGGGGTTGATGTGCTGGTGGTGTCCACGCCGCTCAAAGGTCGTCCGGCGTTGGTGCTCGACGCCATCGAACACGGGGTGGCGGTGGTCAGCGACAAGCCGTTCGCCGCCGATACGCAACAGGCGCAAACCCTGATCACCATGGCCGAGCGTCAGGGCGTACATTTGAGCGTCTACCAGAACCGGCGCTGGGATTCGGATTTCCTCACCGTACGCAAACTCATCGGGTCTGGTGCCCTGGGCCAGGTCACCCGTTTCGAGTCGCGGATCGAACGCTACTCGCCACAGTCGGTGAACAACGGCAGCGGCGGTGGTTTCCTGCGCGATCTGGGCAGCCATCTGGTGGATCAGGCGTTGCTGTTGTTTGGCCCCGTCACCCGGGTTTACGCCGAACTGGATTACCTAGAAAAAGGCCAGACCTTCGACAACGGCTTCTTCATGTCCCTGACCCATGCCAGTGGCGTGATCTCGCACCTGAGTGGCAGTTGCCTGCAAAACACCCCCGGCCCGCGTTTTCGCGTGACCGGCACCCAGGGCTGCTACAGCGTCGACGGTCTGGACGGGCAAGAGGCGTCGGCCCTGGCCGGGCTCACGCCCAAATCCGAGGGCGAGCGCTGGGGCGTCGAAGAGCATCGTCGCTGGGGATGGTTCGAACAGGGCGAGGTGCGCGAGCGGGTGCCGTCCGAGCGAGGTTGCTGGAACCAGTTCTATTTGCAGCTACAAACCGCGTTACAGAGCGGTGGCCCACTGCCGGTCGAGCCCCGTGATGCACTGGCGACCACCCGCGTGCTAGACGCTGCGCGGCTCAGTTTCGAGCGCCATCAAGTGGTGGCGTTGAGCGCATTTGAAAGCCATGGAACAAAATCAGAATAAAATTCTAAAATGAGTTGATATAGAAATTATTTTCCAATAAAGTCGTTTCCAGGTTGCCGACTATCAACGTCCGATCACGCTCAAGCAGGCCTTGAACGAGTGAAGGACGCACCAAAAACAAGRAACAAAGCCAGGTACCGTCGATGAAAACCTTCAACTCTGCTCTGCATGCTTTACGTTCCGCGCTGCACCTCTCTCGCGACCTGCCTCGCGTCTCGTTTCATTCCGTCTCTCGCTTGCTTTGCGTCGAACGCAAGGGCGCCCTGGTCTGCTGCATTCCGGGAGCGCCGATAGTCCGCTTGCCCGCTTACTGAAATCGTCACGCCTTATCCATAAAACCAACAAGAATGTGGAGAAAGACCTTTCATGAAGACCAAGATCCGTTTCGCCTCGCTCGCCTTGTCCCTGATGCTCGCCAGCGGTGCCGCACTCGCGGACATGAAGATCGGCGTCAGCATGGCGCAGTTCGATGACACCTGGCTGACCTACCTGCGCGAATCCATGGACACCAAAGCCAAGTCCTATCCCGATGGCGTCAAGCTGCAGTTCGAAGATGCGCGCAGCGACGTGGTCAGGCAGTTGAGCCAGGTAGAAAGCTTCATCAGCCAGAAGGTCGACGCCATTGTGGTCAACCCGGTGGATACCGCCGCCACCAAGAAAATTACCGAAGCGGCGGTCAAGGCCGGCATTCCGCTGGTGTACGTCAATCGTCGTCCCGACGACATGAACCTGCCCAAAGGCGTGGTCACTGTCGCCTCCAACGATCTGGAGGCCGGTCAGATGCAGATGCAGTACCTGGCGGAAAAAATGGGCGGCAAGGGCGACATCGTGATTCTGCTCGGTGATTTGGCCAACAACTCCACCACCAACCGCACCAAGGGCGTAAAAGAGGTGCTGGCCAAGTACCCGAACATCAAGATCGAGCAAGAGCAGAGCGGCATCTGGTCGCGGGACAAGGGCATGACCCTGGTCAACGACTGGCTGACCCAGGGCCGCAAGTTCGACGCGGTCGTCTCCAATAACGACGAGATGGCGATTGGCGCGGCCATGGCCCTGCAACAGGCGGGTGTCGCCAAAGGCAGTGTGCTGATCGCCGGTGTTGACGGTACGCCCGACGGTTTGAACGCGGTGAAGAAGGGCTCTCTGCTGGTTTCGGTGTTCCAGGACGCCAAGGGGCAGGCTGATGGTTCGGTCGACACGGCGGTGAAAATGGCCAGGAACGAACCGGTGGAGCAGGCCGTGTGGGTGCCGTATCGCTTGATCACTTTGCAAAACGTTGACCAGTTCAAATAGTCCGTCCGTTCGATAACAACAATAAGCACGCAAGGTTGCGACGCGACCTTGCTGATGGAGTACCTGATCATGTTCGCTTCAGCGACTGCTTCGAGCACCCCGTTGGTGGGTATCCAGCCAACCGCAACACCTGTCGATGAGCCGTACCTGCTGGAGATCATCAACGTCAGCAAGGGTTTTCCCGGTGTGGTGGCCTTGTCCGACGTACAGCTGCGGGTGCGTCCCGGTTCCGTGCTGGCGCTGATGGGCGAAAACGGTGCCGGCAAATCCACCCTGATGAAAATCATTGCCGGCATCTACCAGCCGGACGCTGGCGAGTTGCGCCTGCGGGGCAAGCCGGTGGTCTTCGAAACGCCACTGGCCGCGCTCCAGGCCGGGATTGCGATGATCCACCAGGAACTCAACCTGATGCCACACATGAGCATCGCCGAGAACATCTGGATCGGCCGGGAGCAGCTCAACGGCCTGCACATGATCGATCACCGCGAAATGCACCGCTGCACCGCCAAACTGCTGGAGCGGCTGCGGATCAATCTCGACCCGGAAGAGCAGGTGGGCAACCTGAGCATCGCCGAACGGCAGATGGTCGAGATCGCCAAGGCGGTGTCCTACGACTCCGACATCCTGATCATGGACGAACCGACTTCGGCTATCACCGATAAGGAAGTCGCCCACCTGTTCTCGATCATTGCCGACCTCAAGAGCCAGGGCAAAGGCATCATCTACATCACTCACAAAATGAACGAAGTGTTCAGCATCGCCGATGAAGTGGCGGTGTTCCGCGACGGCGCCTACATCGGCCTGCAACGGGCCGACAGCATGGACGGCGACAGCCTGATTTCGATGATGGTCGGTCGCGAACTGAGCCAGTTGTTCCCGGTGCGCGAGAAGCCGATCGGCGATCTGTTGCTGTCGGTACGCGATCTCAAGCTGGACGGCATTTTCAAGGATGTCTCCTTCGACCTGCATGCCGGGGAGATCCTGGGCATTGCCGGGTTGATGGGCTCGGGGCGGACCAATGTCGCCGAGGCGATTTTCGGCATCACTCCGAGTGACGGTGGCGAGATCCGGCTCGACGGCGAGGTGGTGCGCATCACTGATCCGCACATGGCCATCGAGAAGGGCTTCGCGTTGTTGACCGAAGATCGCAAGCTCAGCGGCCTGTTCCCGTGCCTGTCGGTGCTGGAAAACATGGAAATGGCGGTATTGCCCCATTACGTCGGCAACGGCTTCATCCAGCAGAAAGCCCTGCGCGCGTTGTGTGAAGACATGTGCAAGAAGCTGCGGGTGAAAACGCCGTCGCTGGAGCAGTGCATCGATACCTTGTCCGGCGGCAATCAGCAGAAGGCGTTGCTGGCGCGCTGGCTGATGACCAACCCGCGAATCCTGATTCTCGACGAGCCGACCCGGGGCATCGATGTCGGCGCCAAGGCCGAGATCTACCGGCTGATCTCGTACCTGGCCAGCGAAGGCATGGCGGTGATCATGATTTCTTCGGAACTGCCGGAAGTGCTGGGCATGAGCGACCGGGTCATGGTCATGCACGAGGGCGACCTGATGGGCACCCTCGACCGCAGCGAAGCGACCCAGGAACGAGTGATGCAACTGGCCTCGGGCATGTCCGCGGTTCACTAATGGATGCCGGCGGTGGCCGTGGCCGCCGTCGACGACGCAATAGAAGGGTGAGTGGTTATGAACGCGATACTGGAAAACAAGCCTGCAATGGCACCGGTCAAGAGTCGTCGGCGCTTCCCGACTGAGCTGAGTATCTTCCTGGTACTGATCGGCATCGGTCTGGTCTTCGAGCTGTTCGGCTGGATCGTGCGGGACCAGAGCTTCCTGATGAACTCTCAGCGCCTGGTGCTGATGATCCTGCAAGTGTCGATCATCGGCCTGCTGGCGATCGGGGTGACCCAGGTCATCATCACCACCGGTATCGACCTTTCCTCCGGTTCGGTGCTGGCGCTGTCGGCGATGATTGCCGCCAGCCTGGCCCAGACCTCGGACTTTGCCCGGGCGGTGTTTCCGTCCCTGACTGACTTGCCGGTGTGGATTCCAGTGATCACCGGGTTGGGGGTGGGATTGCTGGCGGGGGCGATCAACGGCAGCATCATTGCGATCACCGGGATTCCACCGTTCATTGCCACCCTCGGCATGATGGTCTCGGCGCGCGGTCTGGCGCGCTACTACACCGAAGGTCAGCCGGTGAGCATGCTCTCGGATTCCTACACGGCCATTGGGCATGGCGCGATGCCGGTGATCATCTTTCTGGTGGTGGCGGTGATCTTTCACATTGCCCTGCGCTACACCAAGTACGGTAAATACACCTACGCCATCGGCGGCAATATGCAAGCGGCGCGCACCTCCGGGATCAACGTCAAGCGGCATCTGGTGATTGTCTACAGCATCGCCGGGTTGCTTGCCGGCCTGGCCGGGGTGGTGGCGTCGGCAAGGGCCGCGACCGGGCAGGCCGGGATGGGCATGTCTTATGAACTGGACGCGATTGCCGCGGCGGTCATCGGCGGCACCAGCCTGGCCGGTGGCGTTGGGCGCATCACTGGCACCGTAATCGGGGCATTGATTCTCGGGGTCATGGCCAGCGGCTTTACCTTTGTCGGTGTTGACGCTTATATTCAAGACATTATCAAGRGGCTGATTATTGTGGTGGCGGTGGTCATCGACCAGTACCGCAACAAGCGCAAACTCAAGCGTTAAGCCACACGAAAGACGAAACTGCGCCACGCCTGACCCGCGTGGCGCAGCCGTTTGTCTTCTATATACAGCCGCTGGACTGAATTTCTTGCTATAAACGCACTCCGATAAGCGCCTCAAAGCTCGCCATAGAGCACTTTCAGGGCTTTGTCGGACAGATTTGCTGTCTTTTCAGTTGCTGAGGCCTCAAGTCGGCCTTAGACTGCCGCCCCTCGTAAATTGAGTGCCGGGTGGCGCTTGGAATAAACGGCGCCGTTCCAATGACCGCACAAGGCTCAACGGAACGCTCCCTAATTCGCCTTAATGCACGTTTTTTTATAGAGATATCAATGACAAAGGACAAGTTGCTGGCCATGCCGGCGGATGACTACATGAATGCCGAGCAACATGCTTTTTTCTCTGAGCTGTTGCAGAACATGAAAGTCGAAACCCATGAGCGCATCGAACAGAATCGCATCGCCATCGAGAGCCTGGACACCCCGGCCGATCCGGCTGACGCGGCTTCTGTCGAAGAAGAGCGCACCTGGCTGGTGAACGCGATCGATCGCGACCAGCGCATGCTGCCTCAGTTGGAACAGGCCCTGGAACGCATCAAGGAAGACAGCTTCGGCTGGTGCGATGACAGCGGCGAGCCAATTGGCCTCAAGCGCCTGCTGATCAGCCCGACCACCAAGTACTGCATCGAAGCTCAAGAACGTCACGAGCAGATCGACAAGCACCAGCGTCAGGCCTGATTCTGTGAGGCAGCCAGCTAATAACTGGCTGCCTTGAAAAGATCGCAGCCTTTGGCAGCTCCTACAGGTTTATGTGAACCCGTGCAGGAGCTGCCGAAGGCTGCGATCTTTGCTTTTCGACGTCTGCGAAAACACCCGTGCACTTCTATTGATCTGCTGCAACCCCCCACTACTAACGGACCATAGATAATGGCCTTGTGGTGGCGTTTAATGCGGATACAACAATTAGAAGATGCCTGGGGTGACAAACGATGACGCGAGACGGGTCTCTGGCTGGGGCAGTGCCCGCAGCCGTACTTTTGCCGAAAAACCAGTGGCTCACGCCGACTCTGCAAAGCATCGCCCTGATGCTCTTGCTGTGTGRCATGGCATTGGCTGGCTGGTCGCTTTACCTTGGCCTGCCATTGGCTGTGCTGATTATCTGGCTGCCGCGCCTGCGCTCGCGCACGCTGCCGCAGGCAACCCCGGCTGACAACGCCAGCGCCATCGCCGGTTTGACTCGCGATCTTTCCTATACCACCAGTCATAACGCCTTGTCGGCCGCCGGCGTGGCCTTTTCGGTCAAGCAACTGGCCGACAAGCTGCAATCGCAACTCGGCGCCGCAGCACAGATTGTCAGCAGCGCTGAAGTGATGATCGCCACCGAACAGGCTACCTCGACACTCAGCCGGGAAGCCTTGAGCGCGGCGAGCGAAGCCCATCAGAGCAGCGCGGCAGGGCGTACGGAGCTGATCGAGTCCATTGCGCGCATGCATCAACTCAGTCAGCGTGCCAGCAGCAGCCGCGAGTTGATCGAAGCCCTGAGCCTGCGCAGTGACGATATCCAGCGGGTCACGCTGGTGATCCAGTCCATCGCCAGCCAGACCAATCTGTTGGCGTTGAACGCAGCCATCGAAGCGGCGCGGGCCGGGGAACACGGTCGCGGGTTTGCGGTGGTGGCCGATGAGGTTCGTGGCCTGGCCGCGCGCACGGCGACGGCGACCGGCGAAGTCGGGGAGATGGTCGCCGATATTCAACAACGCACCGCGCAAGTGGTGGAGCAGATTCGTCAGTTGGCCAGCGACCTCAATACTGGCGTTGCGCAGGTCGAGCACACGGGGCAGCACCTGGAAAACATCGCGCGCCTGGCGGCCGGTGTTGAAAGGCAGGTCGGGGAAATCGCTCTGGGCGCAGACACTAATCGCGAACAACTCGACAGCCTGTTCCACGCCATCGAACAAATGCGCAGCGACCTGGCGATCAGTGACCAGCAAACCCAGCGCCTGGCCCAGGCGGCGGTGCAAATGGAAGGGCAGGCCGAAACCATCAGTGAACGTCTCGCCGAAGTCGGGCTGGATGACTATCATCAGCGGATTTACGACCTGGCCCGCGAAGGGGCGAGTCAGATTGCGGCGCGTTTCGAGGCGGATATCGACCAGGGCCGGATCAGCCTCGACGACCTGTTTGATCGCAATTATCAGACGATCCCCAACACCAGCCCGACCAAATACCAGACCCGCTTCGACCGTTACACCGATCAGGTCTTGCCGGCGATTCAGGAACCGTTGCTGCCGCGTCACGAAGGCCTGGTATTCGCCATTGCCTGCACGCAGCAGGGGTATGTCCCGACCCACAACACGGTGTTCAGCCAGCCACTGACCGGCGACGTGCAGGTCGATACCCTGCAAAACCGCACCAAGCGCAAGTTCGCCGACCGCACCGGGATTCGCTGTGGCAGCCACCAGCAGGCCGTACTGTTGCAGACCTACACCCGCGACACCGGTGAACTGATGCACGACCTCTCGGTGCCGATCATGCTCAAGGGGCGCCACTGGGGTGGATTGCGGTTGGGCTACAAACCGGAAAAGCCTCGCTGATAGCCTGGCAATTGTTACCGCATATGCAACGAAGCTATGCAACGCCGTTGCTGTTTCCTCGAGGATGAACTCATTAACATGCCTGCATAGTTAGGTCGCTAATGAAATTCGAGAGGTCAGCATGCAAAGCAAAGTCGATGTCGCGGTCATGATTGGCAGCGGCGTGCCCGCCAGTTTGCGAGCGATGGGGCAGAGCGTCTGTTGGGTGGTGCTGCTCAACGGTGAGCGCCGGGGGACGGTGTTCTCCAGTCGTAATGAAGCCGAGGAGTGCAGGGCTGCCTGGTTGGCACAATTGAACGTCGAAATGCCCGACAGCCTGCATTGAACCTCAGCTAGTGAATCTGGTGCATGCGCAGGTTCAGGTCGTCGACCACGTGCGCCCAATCGGCGTCTTCACGCAGTTGTTCCTTGAGGAAGCCGGCTTGTTGCGGAGTCCAGAACTCGGCATCGATGAGTTTCTTGTCATCGGGCAACGGTGAATGCAGGGCAATGAAATCGTCGATGGCCTTTTCGCTGGAGTCCAGGCCGAGCTGGTCGAACAAGCCTTTCAAGTCATGTGTGGGTGAATCCATCTTCATCTCCTTGCAGATAATCAATCGCCTCGGGCGTGAGGTCTGAGGTGCGGCTTCATTGCATCTGAGGGGGCCGCGCGCCAGGGAGTTCGATAACGATGTTCAAAGCAGGGATGAGCATAGACTGTAAACCCGATGGTCAGCCCTTCAACGCACCCTCATCGACGGCAAGCTTCAGGGCTTTGGCGGACTCCTGGGCGGCAATCGTCGCGACTTCCGCAGTCTTGAACCAGCGATCCTTTTCGACCTGGTGATACGACACCGTGGTCAACGGTGGTTTGGCGCGCATGATAATGACTGCCTGGAATTCACCGTCGACCTCTCTGGCTTCGCCCCGGATAAAAAATTCACCGATATCAAATTCCGTCACGTAGCAGTCTTCCCTTTGAAATATTATGTTGTATTGAGCGCCGTCCACCCTGGAGACGGGTTTCATGGGGCGGGCAGTATGGCAGTAGTTGCCTGCCGGCGGCTGAGTTAAGTCGCCGGCGTGACGAAACGTCTATAAATGTGAATGCCGCAAGATGAGTCAGTTGCGAGACTCGAGCGAGCGGGCAAGGGCGCAGGCTTCGTTATGGTCGGCGCGGAAACCTCTGACACGTCCGGTGGATATTTCCCTGATGTGGAAAAAGGCGTTGCCGGCCAATACCACCTGAAAACGCGGGAGCAGATGCGCTTCAGGGAGGAAATCCTGCTGGCGGAGTACTATCGATTGCAGAAGTGACGAGCCGTTTGTGTGGTGTGTGTGAGRCTGGGCGAAGTGAGTCAGTGTGCACATATGAAGTCCTTTTCGTGGTTTTACCGACGTGCGTACGTTGTTTTGGGTAGTCTCGGTGAGCATGGCTGCTCTAGAATCGCTCTCACTGGTTGGCGATTGCTGCCCATCTAAAGCAATTTTTTACTGGCGATATGTCAGAAAAGTGCTTTTTTTAAAGAGATTTTTCCCTAAAGTTGGTGATCCGGTTTTTCTGGCCGTCAGAAGGGCGTTTTCCTTCAACCTCTGACGACCGCCAGGCAAGACGATGCGGGGGATGTTCCAGTAATCTTCCCAAACCTCGCGATGAATGAGCCCTCTGCTCGTTCCAGGATTACGACCCGGGTCATTTGGCTAAACCTCGGCATTGCCGCTTTTTTCTGCTGTGCGCGTTTCCTGCGTGCGGCATCATTTTCAGATGTGGGGATGTTTCCTTGGCAGTAAGTAATCTCGATATGCATGCTTTGTTCGTACTGGGTGATTTGCGCGCAAAGCTGGTTAAACAGTTTCAGTCACGTTTCGTCTACATCACCGAACAGAACGCTGAAGGCATTTACATTGCCGAGATCGACACCGAAGCCGCGCTGGTGGTAGACGACAAGCCCGGGCTGAAACTCAAGGTCGGCGATCATTTCAGCGCTTCCGTATTGCCCAGCCGCGAAGGCGGAAAACTGGATATCAAGTTCCGCGAAATCAAATTGACGGTGTACGGACTGGGGGATTACGCGTTCGTGACCACCGCAGACGGCCACGGCATTGTGTTCAAGGAAGGTCATAGCGTGGTGATGGTGTTTGCGGCCCACCAACAATTGCAGGAAGGCCTGACCAAGACACTGAAAGCCGTGACTGCCAAGGCCGCCAAGTGGCGCAAAGGCGAACTGGTGACCTTCAAGGCCAGCGAGTAATGACCCAGACCCGCGCCGATTTCCATGAACAGAACCAGGCCAGTGCACACGCCGAGGCCCAGCGCCTGTTGGCTGAAAAGGCCGTTCTGCAGGGAGCCTGGCTGAGTTGGGTAGCGTCACAAATTTATATGTTGCGCCCGGCGGCGTACGCCAGCATGGTCAGAAGAGAGCTTGCGCGCTTGCAGGAACCTTCCGAAAAATAATCCTCGCCCCTCGAAAGCAGAAACCTCTACTACAGTCAGTTGACTGAGTATTCAGAGGCTTGTGGTCTTCTTTGTCAGGCCATCCTGCTATTGCTGTGAACAGCACGAGGTGCAAGAGCATGAAGGGATTACGACGGTTACTGGCCGCTACCCTGGCCACGTTCGGCTTGTTGGTTTCACCCGTTCCGGTATTCGCTGCCCAGGCACCGATTCACTTTGCCGACCTGAATTGGGAAAGTGGCAGCCTGATCACCGAGATTCTGCGGATCATCGTCGAGCAGGGCTACGGCTTGCCGACCGATACCTTGCCCGGAACGACCATTACCCTGGAAACCGCCTTGGCCAACAATGACATTCAGGTCATTGGCGAAGAGTGGGCGGGCCGCAGTCCGGTCTGGGTCAAGGCTGAGGCCGAGGGCAAAGTCGCGAGCCTGGGCGATACGGTCAAGGGCGCCACCGAGGGCTGGTGGGTGCCGGAATACGTGATCAAGGGCGACCCGGCCAAGGGCATCAAGCCGCTGGCGCCGGGGCTGCGCAGTGTCAGTGATCTGCCGCGCTACAAGGATGTGTTCAAAGACCCGGAAACCCCGAGCAAGGGACGCTTCCTGAACAGCCCGATCGGCTGGACGTCGGAGGTGGTCAACAAGCAGAAGCTCAAGGCCTATGGGCTGAACGACAGCTACGTGAACTTTCGCAGTGGTTCGGGGGCGGCGCTGGACGCAGAGATCAGTTCGTCGATTCGTCGCGGCAAACCAGTCCTGTTCTATTACTGGTCACCGACGCCATTGCTCGGCCGTTTCAAGCTGATTCAACTGCAAGAGCCGCCATTCGACGCCGAAGCCTGGAAAACCCTGACCGAGGCCGACAACCCTAATCCGAAGCCGACTCGCTCACTGCCCTCGAAGTTGTCCATCGGTGTGTCCGCGCCGTTCCAGAAACAGTACCCGCAGCTCACCGAGTTCTTCAGCAAGGTCGATTTACCGATCGAAGCGTTGAACAAGGCCCTGGCGGAGATGAGTGAAAAACACACTCCGCCACGTCAAGCGGCCGAGGCGTTCATGAAGGCGAACCCACAGGTGTGGCAGGCCTGGGTGCCCAAGGATGTGGCGGATAAAGTCGCTGCCCAGCTGAAATAAACTGCTCGGGTGTACATAAAACTCGTAGAAGCCTGCGATCTTTTGATTTTGCCGTTGGAAGCAAAGTCAAAAGATTGCAGGCTTCGCCAGCTTGTGCCGGGCGCTTTTAAAATCGCGCAAGGAAGTTCATTCTGCTGCAACATTTCACACGGGACGTCTGAATATGAGCCTTTTGGTCGCGCAATGGATTGCTGCAATCTTTCTGGTCATCAGCCTGATCCACCTGTATTGGGCGGCGGGTGGCAAGTGGGGTAGCGAGGCGGTGGTACCGAGAGTACCAGGGGAGGGCGGTGAAGCATCAAGGCCGGCGTTCAAGCCATCGGGCTTTGGCACGCTGCTGGTGGCGGTGGGTTTGCTGCTGATTGCGATGCTGGTGTGCCTGCGGGTCGGACTGTATCTGCCCACGGTGCATCACTGGTCGTTGCAATGGGTGATTAGCGCGATTGCGCTGCTGATGTTCGCTCGGGCGATCGGCGATTCGAATCTGGTGGGGTTCTTCAAGCAGGTCAAGGATTCGAAGTTTGCCCGGCTCGACACTTGGGCGTATTCGCCGTTGTGCTTGGTGTTGGGGGCCGGGTTGCTGGCAGTGGCCTGGATCTGAGGGGGGGCGGTCAATCGCTTTCGCGAGCAAGCCCGCGAAGAGATCCCGCCAATCAACACAAATCCCTGAACTAACTCCCGGGTTCCGTGCGCCGACTACTCACTTCCGCCGGCACATCATCCCCCGCCATGCGCTTGCGGAACAGCGCCGCCCGGGCCAGCAGCAGCGTGGTCACCGGCATCGTGATCGATAACAGAATCGGAATCAGCCAGGCATGCAACACCGGCCCCGACTTGAGCGCCGAAAAGTAAATGATCGAAGCCAGAGCCACACACCACGCGCCCAAAGTCGAGGCCAGCGCCGGTGGGTGCATGCGCTGGAAGTAATCCTTCATCCGCAGCAGCCCGACCGCGCCGATCAGTGCAAACAGACTGCTGAGCACCAGCAGAATCGCCACCGGAATTTCCACCCACAAAGACAGTTCAGCGTTCATTCGATCACCTCGCCACGCAACAGGAATTTGGCCAGGGCAAACGAGCCGACGAAGCCGAACAGGGCGATCAGCAGTGCCGCCTCGAAGTAAGTGTCACTGGCATAACGAATGCCCAGCGCGAGCATCATCAGCATGGCGATGATGTACAGGTAATCCAGGGCCAGAACCCGGTCCTGGGCTGACGGGCCCTTGAACAGGCGGATCAGGGTCAGAATCATCGCCAGCGAAAAGATGAACAGGCTCAGCAGGATCGCGTTCGACAGCAATGCGCTCATTCGAAGATCTCCATCAAGGGGCGCTCGTAGGTCGCCTTGAAGTGCTGGATGAATGGGCCTTCGTCATCCAGATCGAAAACGTGCAGCAACAGAATGCTGCGATCCAGCGCCAGTTCCGACCAGACCGTGCCGGGAATCACCGTGCAGATGATCGACAGCGCCGCCAGACCGTTGGCATCGCGCAAGTCCAGCGGCACCTTGATGAACCGCGAGCGAGGCGCACGCCGCCCGGCATTGAGCACGCCCCAGGCCACGGCGAGGTTGGACACCAGCACATCGCGCCCGACCAGCAAGAACAAACGCAAAATCACCCCGGGGCGACGAATGCGGATCGGCAACGGCCGCAACTTGCGCATCATCAGTGGGGCACAGAGGCCCAATACCGCGCCCAACAGCACATTGCCGGGGCTCATCGACAGGTTCAACAGCAGCCACAGCAGCCACAAGGACAGTGACAACCACGGCGCAGGAAACAGACGCTTCATGGTTGCACCTCCACCAGTGCTGCCCTGGCTTCAGGGCTCGGCACCGCACGGGTGCCGAGCACCGCCATCACGTATTGCTGAGGGTTATTCAATGCTTGAGCGGCGGCCTGGGTGTAGCGCAACAGCGGTTCAGCCTTGAACGTCAGCGCGATGCTCAGCCCCAGCAGCACGATGATCGGCACGCATTCCAGGCGGCGCAGCAAAGGCGACGGCCGCTCTTGCGGGGTCCAGAAACGCTGGATACCCACACGCGAGAAAGCGATCAACGAGGCCAATCCGGACAGGATCAACAACGCCAGCAACCCCCACGCGCCGTTCGATACCGGCTCGTCGCTGCCATGACCCAGGCCCAGCGGGTTGAGCAGGGCGCTGAGCAGGCTGAGTTTGCCGATAAAACCGGAGAGCGGCGGCATGCCGATAATCAATAAAGCGCAGGCGATGAAGCTCAGGCC
>NZ_JBFTML010000039.1:0-48358 GCF_056396925.1 Pseudomonas sp. 05N433
GTGCGTGCCTTTGACGGGGGCAGGGTTGTTCGTATCCGGGCTGATCCATACATCTCCGGCCAGCGGTGTCCGGTCGGGGAAGTAGGCCCAGGCAGCGGCGTCGTCGTCCATGTCCCAATAGCCGCCGAATCGCAAGTCGCCCACAGTGTTGATGTTGTCACTGACCAGAGTGAACTTGACGTTAGCCACGGCGCTCCAGGCGCCAAGCGCACCGGTCACGGCGTTTTGTTGAGCCGATGTCAGAGCGAAGCTGTTCAGGAATTCATTTTTTAAGCTGTATTTGGCAGAGAAATACGATTGGCCGGGGGTGACGAAACTATAGGTCAGCCTTGTCGCGAAGATGTCTGCGCCGAAGTCAGGGCTCAGCCAGGAGGTGCCATAGATCAGGCTGTCGACTTGTTGGTTACCGGTTAGAACAGATGGCTTTGTTAAAATGTAACCAAGAGGAGACGACATTCTAAATATCCTGAGAAGGCTGCGACCGTCCTGTATGTGGCCGCTACAAGGACGCGATTTTGCACCAGAGTCAGCGTCAATTGATATTACATGGCCACTATTTTTTTAATAATGGCGTCAAAAAACTGGCCAGTAAATCTGTGTCGACGTGCGACAGTGAGTCTTGAGGAATGCGCGCTGGTATCCTGTTCGAAATCGACTTATCAGGGCCTCCCGTGAACGCTCCGACCCCCACCCTCATCCGCGAAACCTTCCCCGTCGGCCCTTTGCAGTGCAACTGCACAATCATCGGCGACCCCATCACTAAAAAAGCCATCGTCGTCGACCCAGGCGGCAATCACGAGCTGATCCTGGCGCGGCTCGACGCCCTGGGCCTGAAGGTGGTCAGCATCATTCACACCCACGCACACCTCGATCACTTCCTCGCCTCCGGTCAGTTGAAGGAGAAAACCGGCGCGACCCTGCACCTGCATAAAGAAGATCAATTTCTCTGGGACAACCTGGAGATGCAGTGCCAGATGTTCGGTGTGCCTTACACCCCGGTGCCATCGCCGGATCGCTGGTTGGCCGATGATGAAGAGTTGGCGTGCGGGTGTGGCGTGGCGTTGCACACGCCGGGTCATACGCCGGGTTCCATGAGCTTTTGGTTTTCAGAGGCTAAGCTGCTGATTGCCGGTGACACGCTGTTCAAGCGTGGGGTAGGGCGCACGGATTTGTGGGGTGGTGATCAGGCAACACTCGTGCGATCGATCAAGCAGCGGTTGTATTCCCTCGACGAAGAGGCAACCGTGGTGTCCGGGCATGGCCCGGACACCTGTCTGGGCGATGAAATGCGCGGTAACCCCTTTGTAAGAGCTTGAAGGGCTCTGACGGAATTTTTGTCATTGCCAATGATCCAACACCCGCAAAGGTTCATTGCTTAAGTCCGTTGCACCACAGAATGCAAAAAAAGTAGGAGCTCCTCCATGTTCACCTCGCGTCGTTTGATCGTTGTCGCTACTGCAGTGGCTCTGTTGTCCGGTTGTGCATCGCCGAACCCTTATGACAACCAGGGTCAGGCCGATGGCAGCTCCACGGGCATGAGCAATACCGCCAAATACGGTGGCCTCGGCGCCCTGGCCGGTGCGCTGGCCGGTGCTGCCATCAGTCACGATAACCGTGGCAAGGGCGCGCTGATTGGCGCCGCCGTGGTGGGTGCTTCTGCTGCCGGTTACGGTTACTACGCCGACCAGCAAGAGAAAAAGCTGCGCGCCAGCATGGCCAACACCGGGGTTGAGGTGCAGCGCCAGGGCGATCAGATCAAGCTGATCATGCCGGGCAACATCACGTTCGCCACCGATTCGGCGAACATTGCCTCAAGCTTCTACCAGCCGCTGAACAACCTGGCGGGCTCGCTCAAGGAGTTCAACCAGAACCAGATCGAGATCGTCGGCTACACCGACAGCACCGGCAGCCGCCAGCACAACATGGACCTGTCCCAGCGTCGCGCCCAGAGCGTGGCGACTTACCTGACCTCACAGGGTGTCAGCGGCGCCAATCTGTCGGCACGTGGTGCCGGGCCGGATAACCCGATTGCCAGCAACGGTGATGCCAATGGCCGGGCACAGAACCGCCGCGTCGAGGTCAACCTGAAGGCGATTCCGGGCCAGCAATACGGCGGCCAGCAACAGCAAGGCACTGTCCAGCAGTACCCATGAGAGGCTGACCTCTCCCTGAAATGAAAATGCCCGATCCTTAAAGGATCGGGCATTTTTTTGTGTCGCTTGTTCAGGCGATGAAAAATTCAGAATAAAAAAGCCCTCGGACAATCACTCGTCCGAGGGCTTTTTGTGTCGCGCGAAACCTGATTACTTCTTCAGGCCGTAATGCTCATCGAGCATGCCCGGCGCGTTCGGGGCTTTGGGAGCGTAATCGCGAGGCGGTTCCTGATCGCGCGGTGGCGTCAGGCGTTCCCGTGGAGCCTGCACCGCGTCAGCGTGCAGGGCAGCCAGCAAGCGTTGGCGAGTCTGCTCGTCCAGGGCCAGACGGTTGGCACCCTCGGCGAGATGATCCTGCACTTCCTGATAGCTCTGAGTCAGTTTCTTGACCAGGGATGCAGTGCTGTTGAAGTGGGTGACCACTTCGTTCTGATACTTGTCAAAACGTTCCTGAATATCATCCAGCTGACGTTGCGTGCTGCTCGGAGCGGCATTCGGCACCAGGCGAGCGATCAGGAATCCAATGGCGACACCCACAACCAGGGCAAGAGTCGGCAACAACCAAACTAAGAGCGAGTGTTCCACGAGTCCTTCCTCTATAAACGGCTTTGCTTTACGTTAACGGCTCGAACCTGCGCTGTATACCGCGATTCACTCGCAATAGATTGGCACAGACAATTTGCTAGACGAGTCGACCCGATTCGAGGTCACGGAGTTCCTTCCTTGCTTATGCGCGAAACCCCTGTAGTGATTGATGGCCCGGTGGGTCAGTTGGAAGCCCTGTATCTGGAAAACATGAGCCCGGACAATGAGCAGCCCCGCGGCCTGGCGCTGATCTGCCATCCGAACCCGGTGCAGGGCGGCACGATGCTCAACAAAGTCGTCTCGACCCTGCAGCGCACCGCGCGCGATGCCGGTTTGATTACCTTGCGTTTCAACTACCGTGGCGTCGGTGCCAGTGAAGGCTCGCACGACATGGGCTCCGGCGAAGTCGACGATGCCCAGGCAGCGGCCGAGTGGCTGCGGGCCAAACATCCTGAATTACCTTTGACCCTGTTCGGTTTCTCCTTCGGCGGTTTTGTTGCAGCCAGTCTCGGCGGACGCCTGGAGGCCAAGGGTGAGCAGATCAAGCATCTGTTCATGGTCGCGCCTGCGGTCATGCGTCTGGGCGATCAGGATCAACTGCCGCACCAAGGTACATTGACCGTGATCCAGCCGGAAACCGACGAAGTGATCGATCCGCAACTCGTTTACGATTGGTCCGACGCACTCGATCGCCCCCATGAGCTGCTGAAAGTGGCAGAATGCGGACACTTTTTTCATGGCAAGCTGACCGATCTCAAGGATCTGATCCTGCCGCGTCTTTCGAATTGATTGCAGTCTGACAAGCGATTACCCATGACGACTCGTACCCGTATCCTCACCGGCATCACCACCACCGGCACGCCGCACCTGGGCAATTACGCGGGGGCTATCCGCCCGGCGATTCTTGCCAGCCGCGATAGCAATGCCGATTCGTTCTACTTCCTGGCCGACTACCACGCCCTGATCAAATGCGATGACCCGCTGCGCATCCAGCGCTCGCGTCTGGAAATCGCCGCGACCTGGCTGGCCGGTGGCCTGGACGTGGACCGGGTGACGTTCTATCGCCAGTCCGACATCCCGGAAATCCCGGAGCTGACCTGGCTGCTGACCTGCGTGGCCGCCAAGGGCTTGCTCAACCGTGCCCACGCCTACAAGGCGTCGGTGGACAAGAACGTCGAGAATGGCGAAGACCCGGATGCGGGCATCACCATGGGCCTGTACAGCTACCCGGTGCTGATGGCCGCGGACATCCTGATGTTCAACGCCCACAAGGTGCCGGTCGGTCGTGACCAGATCCAGCACGTGGAAATGGCCCGTGACATCGGCCAGCGCTTCAACCACTTGTTCGGCCAGGGCAAGGAGTTCTTCACCATGCCCGAAGCGCTGATCGAGGAAAGCGTCGCCACGCTGCCAGGCCTCGACGGTCGCAAGATGTCGAAGAGCTACGACAACACCATTCCGTTGTTCAGCAGCGCCAAAGAGATGAAAGACGCGATTTCGCGGATCGTGACCGACTCCCGTGCCCCGGGCGAAGCCAAAGATCCGGACAATTCGCACCTGTTCACCTTGTTCCAGGCTTTCGCTACACCGGCACAAGCCGACGAGTTCCGCAGCGAATTGCTCCAGGGCCTGGGTTGGGGCGAGGCGAAGAATCGCCTGTTCCAGTTGCTGGACAACGAGTTGGGCGAGTCCCGCGATCGTTATCACCAGTTGATCGGCCGCCCGGCAGACCTGGAAGACATCCTGCAGCTCGGCGCCAAAAAGGCCCGTGCAGTGGCCACGCCGTTCCTCAACGAGTTGCGTGAAGCGGTCGGCCTGCGTTCTTTCGTCGCCCAGACTCAAGTCGCTGCCACCACCAAGAAGAAAGCCGCGAAAGCCGCGCGCTTCGTCAGCTTCCGTGAAGACGATGGCAGTTTCCGCTTCCGTCTGCTGGCGGCCGATGGCGAGCAGCTGCTGCTGTCGCGCCACTTCGCCGATGGCAAAACCGCAGGTCAGGTGACCAAACAACTGCAATCCGGCCAGCCATTGGACGTGCGCAGTGAAGACCTGAACTTCAGCGTCTGGCTGGAAGGCGAGTGCGTGGCCGACAGCCCGGCCTTCGCCGACAGTGCTGCTCGCGATGCTGCCATCGGCGCATTGCGGGTTGCACTGACACCGGTTCAGGAATAAACAACGGTTCGGTCCGACCAAGGGCCGATTGCCATTCCCATGGGCCGTCGCTACAGTGACGGCCCGTTTTTGTTGCCTTGCTAACGAATTATGACGCCCCTAGAACGATACCAAGCTGATCTGAAACGCCCGGAATTCTTCCACGATGCTGCGCAGGAAACGGCAGTGCGTCATTTGCAGCGCCTGTACGACGATCTGGTCGCGGCCTCGCAGAACAAACCGGGCCTGCTCGGCAAACTGTTTGGCAAGAAGGACCAGGCGCCGGTCAAGGGCCTGTACTTCTGGGGCGGCGTGGGTCGCGGCAAGACTTACCTGGTCGACACCTTCTTTGAAGCGCTGTCGTTCAAGGAAAAGACCCGTACTCACTTCCACCGCTTCATGAAGCGCGTGCACGAAGAGATGAAGACTCTGGGCGGCGAGAAAAACCCGCTGACGATCATCGCCAAGCGCTTTTCCGACGAGACGCGAGTGATCTGTTTCGATGAATTCTTCGTCTCCGACATCACCGACGCCATGATCCTTGGCACGCTGATGGAAGAGCTGTTCAAGAACGGCGTGACCCTGGTCGCGACCTCGAACATCGTGCCGGACGGTCTGTACAAGGACGGCCTGCAACGTGCGCGCTTCTTGCCGGCCATTGCGCTGATCAAGCAGAACACCGAAATCGTCAACGTCGACAGCGGCGTCGATTACCGTCTGCGTCACCTCGAGCAAGCGGAGCTGTTCCACTTCCCGCTGGACGAAGCCGCCCAGGAAAGCCTGCGCAAGAGTTTCCGGGCCCTGACGCCGGAATGCACGGCTGCCGTCGAGAACGACGTGCTGATGATCGAGAACCGTGAAATCCGCGCCGTGCGCACTTGCGATGACGTGGCCTGGTTCGACTTCCGCGAACTGTGCGACGGCCCGCGCAGCCAGAACGACTACATCGAACTGGGCAAGATCTTCCATGCCGTGTTGCTCAGCGGCGTCGAGCAGATGAGCGTCACCACCGACGACATCGCCCGACGTTTTATCAACATGGTCGACGAGTTCTACGACCGCAACGTGAAGCTGATCATCTCCGCCGAAGTCGAGCTTAAAGACCTCTACACCGGCGGTCGCCTGACCTTCGAGTTCCAGCGCACGCTTAGCCGCTTGCTGGAAATGCAGTCTCACGAATTCCTGTCCCGGGCGCACAAGCCGTAGGACATTTCGGAAAATAAAAAGGGCCTGCATTGCAGGCCCTTTTTTATGCGCGCTGAAGAGCCAATCTGGATTGGTGTCCAGCCCTTAAGCTGCTTGTTGAAACTGCTGCCGATACTGATTCGGCGACAACTCCGTATGCTGGCGGAACAGTCGGGCGAAGAAGCTCGCATCGTCGTATCCGACTTCATAGCTGATGGTCTTGATGCTCTTGCGGCTGCCGGACAACAAGCCCTTGGCGGTCTCGATGCGCAGGCGTTGCAGGTAATGCAGCGGTTTATCGCCGGTGGCGGTCTGGAAGCGTCGCATGAAGTTGCGGATGCTCATGCCGTGTTCGCGGGCCACGTCTTCGAAGCGGAATTTATCGGCGAAGTGTTCTTCGAGCCAATGCTGGATCTGCAGGATGATCACATCCTGGTGCAGTTTTTGCCCGCCGAAACCGATCCGCCCCGGCGCATAGCTGCGTTGCACTTCGTAGAGAATGTCGCGAGCCACGGCCTGGGCCACGTTGGCACCGCAAAAGCGCTCGATCAGGTAAATGTAGAGGTCGCAGGCCGAGGTGGTGCCGCCGGCGCAATACAGGTTGTCGGCGTCGGTCAGGTGTTTGTCCTGGTTGAGGTGAACCTGAGGGAAGCGCTCGGCGAAAGCATTGAAGAAGCGCCAGTACGTGGTCGCTTCCTTACCGTTGAGCAGCCCGGCTTCGGCGAGCCAGAACACCCCCGTGGCCTCGCCACACAGCACTGCCCCGCGGGCGTGTTGTTCGCGCAGCCACGGCAGGACCTGTGGATAACGTTTGCAGAGCGTGTCGAAATCGTCCCAGAAGGCGGGGAGGATGATGACGTCGGCATTTTCCAGGCCGCCGTCCACCGGCATGATCACGTCGCTGAAGCTGTTCACCGGTTTGCCGTCGGGGCTGACCAGTCGGGTTTCGAACGCCGGTGTCAGGCCGTGGCCCAGTTGTTTGCCATAGCGCAGGCTGGCCAGATGGAAGAAATCCTTGGCTTGCATGAGGGTGGAAGCGAAAACCCGGTCGATAGCCAGGATGCTGACGCGCCGCAAGGGCTTGGAGGCTTGGTTAGACATAATTCAACTTTATTCTTATAGGGGAAAGTGGTCACCAGACGGCTGGATCGTCTTATTTTTTGTCGGATGTGTCCAGTGTCCTGTATCGGAAGCGAGGCTTAGTCTCTGAAGATCAATTCCGTCTGACAATAACGACAGGTGACGCATGATCCCCAGAACCTTGTTCAGCCCCGAGCACGAACTTTTTCGCGACAGCGTGCGAACATTCCTCGAAAAAGAGGCCGTGCCGTTCCATGGGCAATGGGAGAAACAAGGCTATATCGACCGCAATCTCTGGAACAAGGCGGGGGAGGCGGGGATGCTCTGTTCGCATCTGCCGGAAGAATACGGCGGGCTGGGGGCAGACTTTCTCTATAGCGCAGTGGTGATCGAGGAGGTCGGTCGTCTGGGGCTGACCGGGATCGGATTTTCTCTTCATTCGGACATTGTTGCGCCTTATATCCTGCATTACGGCAGTGAGGCGCTGAAACACAAATACCTGCCCAAGCTGGTGTCTGGCGAGATGGTCACTGCGATCGCCATGACCGAGCCGGGTGCTGGCTCCGACCTGCAGGGGGTGAAGACTACTGCGGTGCTGGAGGGCGACGAATACGTGATCAACGGTTCGAAGACTTTCATCACCAACGGCTTTCTGGCTGACCTGGTGATCGTCGTGGCCAAGACTGATCCGAAAGCGGGGGCGAAGGGCACCAGTCTGTTTCTGGTGGAGGCCAACACGCCGGGTTTCGCCAAGGGCAAGCGCCTGGAAAAGGTCGGCATGAAGGCTCAAGACACCTCGGAGCTGTTCTTCCAGGACGTTCGGGTGCCCAAGGAAAACCTGTTGGGCCAAGCGGGGATGGGCTTCGCTTACCTGATGCAGGAATTACCGCAGGAGCGCTTGACGGTCGCGGTGGGAGGCTTGGCGTCAGCCGAAGCGGCGTTGCAGTGGACGCTGGATTACACCCGTGAACGCAAGGCTTTCGGCAAGGCCATCGCCGACTTCCAGAACACCCGCTTCAAGCTCGCTGAAATGGCGACCGAGATCCAGATCGGCCGGGTTTTCGTCGATCGCTGCCTGGAACTGCATCTGCAAGGCAAGCTCGACGTGCCGACGGCGGCGATGGCCAAGTACTGGGGCACCGACCTGCAATGCAAGGTGCTCGACGAATGCGTGCAGTTGCATGGCGGTTACGGATTCATGTGGGAATACCCGATCGCCCGGGCATGGGCGGATGCGCGGGTGCAGCGGATTTATGCCGGGACCAATGAAATCATGAAGGAGATTATTGCGCGGTCGCTGTAATGCAGCGTGATCGTTCCCACGCAGAGCGTGGGAACGATCGTCGACGTAAGTTACGGTGCCGGATTCGGCTGATCCTGGTGTATCGCCTCAATGCCTGCCAGCACTTCATCCGACAGCTTCAAATCGACGCTGGCAATGTTGCTGTCCAGTTGCTCAAGCGTGGTGGCGCCAATGATGTTGCTGGTTACGAACGGTTGCTGCGTGACGAACGCCAGTGCCATCTGCGCCGGGTCCAGGCCGTGTTCACGAGCCAGTGCCACGTAACGACTGCACGCTGCTTCCGACTGTGGGTTGAAATAGCGGCTGAAGCGGCTGTAGAGGCTCAGGCGACCTTTGGGCGGACGCGCGCCACCTTCGTACTTGCCCGACAGAAAGCCGAACGCCAGTGGCGAGTAGGCCAGCAAGCCACATTGTTCGCGGATGGCAATTTCCGCCAGGCCGACTTCGAAGCTGCGATTGAGCAGGTTGTAGGGGTTCTGGATGGATACCGCGCGGGGCCAGCCACGGGCTTCGGCGAGGGCAAGGAAGCGCATGGTGCCCCACGGGGTTTCGTTGGACAGGCCGATGTGGCGGATCTTGCCAGCCTTGACCTGTTCGTCCAGCGCTTCGAGGGTGTCCTCCAGTGGCGTCAGATTGGCTTCGATCTTGTGTTTGTAACCGAGCTGGCCAAAGAAATTGGTACTGCGTTCCGGCCAGTGCAGTTGATAGAGGTCGATGTAATCGGTCTGCAAGCGCTTGAGGCTGGCGTCCACGGCTTCGCTGATGTGTTGGCGGTTGTGCCGCAGGTTTTTGTCGCGAATGTAGTCGATGGTGTTGCCGGGGCCGGCGATCTTGCTCGCCAGGATCCAGTCGGCGCGATCGCCGCGACTTTTGAAGTAGTTGCCGATGTAGCGCTCGGTGGTGGCGTAGGTGTCGGCCTTGGGCGGCACCGGGTACATCTCGGCGGTGTCGATGAAATTGATCCCGGCGCCCTTGGCGCGTTCGATCTGGGCGAAGGCTTCAGCCTCACTGTTTTGCTCGCCCCAGGTCATGGTGCCGAGGCAGATGGCGCTCACGTTCAGATCGGTACGGCCTAGCTGGCGATAGTCCATCGGGTGCTCCTTGGGCAAAACAATCATAAAAGCAGGTTGAAATATTTTTCGCAATCTGCATAATTGCGCACCTCTTTCTGCAGTGGAAGTGATGCGCCGCCGCCGAAGAATCTTGCCGTTGAACGGACGCGCCGACCCGAGCCCCCGAAAGCGTCTGTATCCGGCTGCCTTTGACTTGTCAAAGTACGCACTATTCAGTAAGATCCGCCGTCTAATTTACAGGGCGGCCCCTGAGGCTATAAAGAATGAAAACTTTTACTGCTAAACCGGAAACAGTAAAGCGCGACTGGTTTGTCGTCGACGCTGCTGGTCAGACCCTGGGTCGTCTGGCCACTGAAATCGCGAGCCGTCTGCGTGGCAAGCACAAGGCTGAGTACACTCCTCACGTTGATACCGGCGACTACATCGTCGTAATCAACGCTGAGCAAGTACGTGTTACTGGCGCTAAAACCACTGACAAAATGTACTACTCCCACTCCGGTTTCCCGGGCGGCATCAAGTCGATCAACTTCGAAAAGCTGATCGCTAAAGCCCCTGAGCGCGTGATCGAGACCGCGGTCAAAGGCATGCTGCCTAAGAACCCGCTGGGTCGCGACATGTATCGTAAGCTGAAAGTCTATGCGGGCGCTGCTCACCCTCATACTGCTCAGCAGCCCCAAGAACTGAAGTTTTAACGGAATAGTTCATTATGTCGGCGACTCAAAATTACGGCACTGGCCGTCGCAAGACTGCAACCGCACGCGTTTTCCTGCGTCCGGGCACTGGTAACATCTCCATCAACAACCGTTCGCTGGATAATTTCTTCGGCCGCGAAACTGCCCGCATGGTAGTTCGTCAGCCGCTGGAATTGACTGAGACTGTCGAGAAGTTCGACATCTACGTCACCGTGATCGGCGGTGGTGTAAGTGGTCAAGCTGGCGCAATCCGCCACGGTATCACTCGCGCTCTGATGGACTACGACGAAACTCTGCGCTCTGCTCTGCGCAAAGCTGGCTTCGTAACCCGCGATGCACGTGAAGTTGAACGTAAGAAAGTCGGTCTGCGTAAAGCGCGTAAGCGTCCGCAGTACTCGAAGCGTTAATTCGCTTTCACGTTCAAAAAGAACGCCCAGTTTCCTTGCGAAGCTGGGCGTTTTTTTATGGGCGCTATTTATCAACGAATTGCGCTGTGACAACTTGCCACATCCGCAGAGGCCCTATACTACAAGGCTTGGCAGTGGAGCCCTTCGGTAATTACCTTGTCAGAATTGGGGCTTTTCATTACCATTCGGCAAAATTTTTATAAGTTCAGATTTTTACTTAGTAGACGCCTGATTTAACAGGCCACAAAGCTGATGGGAGAGGACTGAATGAGCAATGACGGCGTGAATGCAGGCCGGCGTCGCTTCTTGGTAGCAGCCACATCCGTGGTGGGTGCTGCAGGAGCGGTGGGGGCTGCGGTCCCGTTCGTGGGGTCATGGTTTCCCAGTGCCAAGGCGAAAGCCGCAGGTGCACCGGTGAAAGTGAATGTCAGCAAAATCGAGCCAGGCCAGCAAATGATTGCTGAGTGGCGCGGCCAGCCGGTGTTCATCGTCCGCCGTACCGAGGAAATCCTGGGGAATCTGAAAAAGATTGAGGGCCAGCTGTCTGACCCCGCCTCCAAGAACTCGACGCAACCGACCTATGTCGACCCGCAGACGCGTTCGATCAAGCCAGAAGTCCTGCTGCTGATCGGTATCTGCACTCACCTGGGGTGCTCGCCGACCTTCCGTCCAGAAGTGGCACCTGCCGATCTGGGCAAGGATTGGGTCGGGGGCTACTTCTGCCCTTGCCACGGTTCCCACTACGATTTGGCTGGCCGCGTCTACAAGTCGCAACCCGCGCCTTTGAACCTGCCAGTTCCCCCGCATTCCTATGAGACCGATGACATTATTGTCGTTGGCGTCGATACGGAGAAAGCGTGATGAGCAAGTTCATGGATTGGGTTGATGCGCGCTTCCCCGCGACCAAAATGTGGGAAGACCATCTCAGCAAGTATTACGCCCCGAAGAACTTCAACTTCTTCTATTTCTTTGGCTCCCTGGCGCTGCTCGTTCTGGTCAACCAGATCGTTACCGGTGTCTGGCTGACCATGAGCTATACCCCGTCGGCGGAAGAAGCATTCGCTTCCGTCGAATACATCATGCGCGACGTCGAGTACGGCTCGATCCTGCGTCTGCTGCACTCCACTGGCGCTTCGGCGTTCTTCATCGTGGTTTATCTGCACATGTTCCGTGGCCTGCTCTACGGTTCGTACCAGAAGCCGCGTGAGCTGGTGTGGGTGTTCGGCATGCTGATCTACCTGGCGCTGATGGCTGAAGCCTTCATGGGTTACCTGCTGCCGTGGGGCCAGATGTCCTACTGGGGCGCCCAGGTGATCATCTCGCTGTTCGGTGCGATCCCGGTCATCGGAAACGACCTGACCCAGTGGATCCGTGGTGACTACCTGATTTCCGGTATTACCCTGAACCGTTTCTTCGCCTTGCATGTGGTTGCCTTGCCGATCGTGATCCTTGGCCTGGTGGTGCTGCACATTCTGGCGTTGCACGAAGTGGGTTCGAACAACCCGGACGGCGTGGACATCAAGAAACACAAAGACGAAAACGGCGTACCGCTGGACGGCATTGCTTTCCATCCGTACTACACCGTGAAAGATATCGTCGGCGTGGTGGTGTTCCTGTTCATCTTCTGCGCGATCGTGTTCTTCTTCCCGGAAATGGGCGGCTACTTCCTCGAGAAGCCGAACTTTGAAGTGGCGAACGCCTTCAAGACCCCTGAGCACATCGCTCCGGTCTGGTACTTCACGCCGTTCTACGCGATTCTGCGGGCCGTTCCGGACAAGCTCCTGGGTGTTGTTGCCATGGGTGCTTCGATTGCCTTGCTGTTCGTCCTGCCCTGGCTTGACCGTAGCCCGGTCAAGTCCATGCGCTACAAGGGCTGGCTGAGCAAGATCTGGCTCTGGGTATTCTGCATCTCCTTCGTGATTCTTGGCTGGCTGGGCGTCATGGCGCCTACCCCGGAACGTACGTTGCTGTCGCAGGTTTGTACCTTCCTGTACTTCGCCTACTTCATTCTGATGCCGTTCTACACCAGGCTCGAGAAGACCAAACCGGTTCCGGAAAGGGTGACTGGCTGATGAAAAAACTATTTGCTGTACTGATTCTTGCTGCGCTGCCAGCACTGTCCTTCGCGGCCGAACACGGCGGCCCAGAGCTGGAAAAAGTCGACATCGACGTTTCCGACAAGGCTGCCATGCAGGATGGCGCACGTACGTTCGCCAACTATTGCATGGGCTGCCACAGTGCCAAGTTCCAGCGCTACGAGCGTGTCGCCGATGACCTGGGCATTCCTCACGAGCTGATGCTCGAGAAGCTGGTGTTCACTGGCGCCAAGATCGGCGACCACATGAGCATCGGCATGCAGCCGGCTGACGCCAAGACCTGGTTTGGTGCGGCGCCACCCGACCTGACACTGGTGGCTCGCGTTCGTGGCACGGATTGGCTCTATGGCTACCTGCGTTCGTTCTATGAAGACCCGTCGCGTCCATGGGGCGTGAACAACAAGGTGTTCCCGAACGTCGGCATGCCTAACGTTCTGGTCGGCTTGCAGGGTCGCCAGGTGGTAGGCTGTAAACAGGTTCAAGTCGTCGATGACGGCAAGAAGCAGTTCGATCCGCTGACCGGCACCGCTTTGACTCATGAAGCCTGCGATCAACTGACCGTATTGCCGAAAACCGGCACGCTGACCGAAGAGCAGTTCAACGAGAAGGTCAAGAATCTGGTGACCTTCCTGGCCTACTCGGCCAACCCGGTGAAGCTGCAGCATCAGCGCATCGGTACCTATGTGTTGCTGTACCTGGCGTTCTTCTTCGTATTCGCTTACTTGCTCAAGCGTGAATACTGGAAAGACGTCCATTGATAACGTTGTAAGCCATTGCTGTTAATCGCACGCGCCCAGGGGCGTCTCTGAAGGTGTAACGAGTCTGGTGATCCAGGCGTTACGGGAGGCGCCCTCTGGGCGCGCGTGTTTTTCCGTTTTCGATAATTTCAACAAGCGAGGAGGACCGCCATGGGCGTGACCAATCGGTTGGCCTGTTACTCCGACCCCGCCGACCACTATTCCCACCGAGTGCGCATCGTACTTGCAGAGAAGGGTGTCAGCGCCGAGATCATTTACGTGGAGGCTGGTCGTCAGCCGCCTAAACTGATTGAAGTGAACCCTTACGGAAGCCTGCCCACCCTGGTCGATCGTGACTTGGCGTTGTGGGAGTCGACCGTGGTGATGGAATATCTGGATGAGCGTTACCCGCATCCGCCACTACTGCCGGTTTATCCTGTGGCGCGTGCCAACAGTCGCCTGCTGATTCATCGCATTCAGCGTGATTGGTGTGGCCTGGTGGATCTGATTCTGGATTCGCGGACCAAGGAAGCAGCTCGCGTGGTGGCTCGTAAAGAGCTGCGCGAAAGCCTGACAGGCGTGTCGCCGCTATTCGCCGACAAGCCGTTTTTCCTCAGTGAGGAACAAAGTCTGGTGGATTGCTGCCTACTACCAATACTCTGGCGATTGCCGATTTTGGGTATAGAACTGCCGCGGCCTGCCAAGCCGCTGCTTGATTACATGGAGCGCCAGTTTGCGCGTGAGGCTTTCCAGGCGAGTCTGTCTGGTGTCGAACGCGATATGCGCTAAGGCTTAAGGAGCCGCTATGAACTCCAGTCGACCTTATCTGGTCCGCGCGCTCTACGAGTGGATTGTGGACAACGATTGCACCCCGCACATGCTGGTCAATTCCGAGTATCCGTCGGTACAGGTGCCTCAGGGTTTTGCCAGTGACGGGCAGATTGTCCTGAACGTATCCCCGGCAGCCGTGCGTCATTTGCACATGGATAACGAGGCGGTCAGTTTCGAAGGGCGCTTCGGTGGCGTGCCGCACACCCTGTACGTGCCTATCGCGTCGATCCTGGGCATTTACGCTCGGGAGAACGGCCAGGGCATGGTGTTCGATATGGAATCGCCGCTAGAGGACGAGGAAGACATCGAGCCGGATGATGATATCCCGCCACCCGACAGCGAGCCACCGCGTCCCAGCGGTCGACCCAGTTTGAAGGTGGTGAAGTAATAAAAAAGGCGATCCGCAAGGATCGCCTTTTTTATTACTGTTGGAGCCAGGCTTGCCGGCGAAGGCGATCTCAAGGATGCCATCGCGTAAGCAAGTATCAGTCGATGTACTCAAACAGCTTCACAATCTTCTGCACGCCAGAAACGCCTTGCACCAGATTGGTCGCCTGCGCCGCTTCCTGCTTGGTCAGCAGGCCGAGCAGATAAACGATGCCGTTCTCGGTCACAACCTTGATGCGCGAGCCCGGGATGGAGGGGTCGGTGAGCATCTGAGTCTTGATCTTGGTGGTCAGCCAGGTGTCGTTCTGGCGTGCCAGCAGCGAGGAGGGCTGCAGCACTTGCAGTTCGTTGTGCACCTTCTTCACGCGCTGAACGGAGGCGGCGACCTGTTCGGCCTTGGCCTTGAGGTCGGCGCGCGGGGTTTGCCCGGCGAGCAACACAACACCGTTGAAGCTGGTTACGACGATGTGCGAATCGTTGTCCAGGGCCGGATCGGCCTTGGCGATGTTCACGCCGACCTTGGTGTCGATCAGAGAGTCGTCGATCTTGCTGCCGAAGGTGCGCGTACCGCGGTCATCTTCGATCGGCGCTTCACGGCTGGCGTTAACCACTGATGTGCAGCCGCTGATGCCGAGGCACAGGGTCAAGGCCAGAAGGCTTAGGCGATTAGGGGTCATTCTTCACTCCCGAACAGTTGGCTGTCGATCAGATCGCAAAGGCAATGGATCGCCAGCAGGTGGACTTCCTGAATACGTGCAGTGACATTGGCCGGTACGCGAATCTCGACGTCTTCAGGCAATAGCAGCGATGCCATGCCGCCGCCATCGCGACCCGTCAATGCTACGACAATCATTTCGCGATCATGTGCGGCCTGGATCGCTTGAATAATGTTCGCCGAGTTGCCGCTGGTGGAAATCGCCAGCAATACGTCGCCCGGCTGGCCGAGGGCGCGGATCTGTTTGGAGAAGATTTCGTTGTAGCTGTAATCGTTGGCAATCGAGGTGATCGTCGAGCTGTCGGTGGTCAGCGCAATGGCTGGCAGGCTCGGACGTTCACGCTCGAAGCGATTGAGCAGCTCGGACGAAAAGTGCTGTGCATCGCCGGCGGAGCCACCGTTGCCGCACGAAAGCATTTTGCCCTCGTTGAGCAGGGCGTTGACCATCACCTGGCTGGCTTGCTCGATGTGCGGTGCAAGTACGTCCATCGCCATTTGCTTGGTGTCGATACTGGCCTGAAAAAGCTGGCGAATTCGGGATTGCATGTCCATCTGTGTGACCTTAATTAGCGCGGCTACTTGGCACATGAATGTGCAGCCCGCAAAGCAAAGAGCAAAAGTGTTGGGTGTAGGTGTCCGGTTCGGGGCGCAAGCGATCAGCAGTCGAAGGCATTTTGCATCCAGTTCAACTGATCGAGGCTGCTGTCGATGGCAACCACGTCGAAGCGGCAGGGGGAATCGGCCCAACGCGACTCGCGCTGAAGAAAATACTGCGCGGCGAAAATCAGTTTCTGCCGTTTGCGCCCATCGATGCTATCGAGCGCGCCACCCCATTGGGTGTTTTTTCTGTAGCGGACTTCGACGAATACTACTGTATCGCCATCAAGCATGACCAGATCAAGCTCGCCGCGTTTACATAACCAGTTCTGCGCCAGCAGGCGCAGACCTTGTTGCTGAAGATGCTCGAGCGCATGGCGCTCGGCATCCTTACCGCTTTGCTGGCGTGACCTGTCGGGCATCAGTGCGAGGTGTCCGGCAGGCGTTGAACCTGACCGTTGACGAACTCTGCCCATGGCAACTGACGCACGACCCGTTGATTCTGAGTCATGCCCAGGCTGCCCGATTGACCTTCGATACGGCTGTCCGGCAAGGCCTTGAGTTGCCCCAGGCGTGGTGCCAGGCGATAGGCGTCAACGCCCATCGCGTATAGACGGCCCAGGCTGCCAGCGGCTTGTGGCCATTGTGCGGTGACCTGTTTGCGCAGCGGGTCGTTGGCATCCAGCAGCCATGGGGTTTCGCAGAAGCGAATACCGTTCATGTCGTTGTACTGGTTCTGGTCGCCGCTGGCGCTGAACACGTGGGAGGTGGCGTAAACCGGCACGTCACCCGCGTACTGGAAGTTCAGGGTCGGTTTGATCTGTTGAGCCTGTTGCGGCGTCGCGGCCAGAAAGATGAACTCGATGTCCTGACGACGCGAAGGCTGGGCGGCTACCTGTGAGCCAACGGTGTTTTGCAGGCTCTTGGCGCGGCCTTCGCTCTGACGCAGCTGGAACATGTCGGCAATTTGCTGGGCCAGTTGCACCGGTTGGTCGACGCGCTCGGTCGCGACAATGCTGCCGCCGTTGGCTTGCCAATCCTGGCTGAATGCTCTGAGTACGCGGTCACCCCATTCGCCTTTCGGCACCATGATGGCGGCGCGATGCAGGCCATCGGCGCGCGCACGACGGGATACTTCGCGGGCTTCGTCTTCAGCGGCAAGGCCGAATTGGAACAGCTGGGCCGGACCTTGTTCGCCTTCGCTGTAGTTCAGCGCCAGGGTGGTGATCGGTAGTTGCGGGCGAGCGCTGAGCTGTTTGACCAGCGGTTTTTCCAGCGGCCCGACCACCAATTGCACGCCGTCGGCCTGGGCCTTGCGATAGAACTCGTCAAGGGAGGTCAGGCGCGAGCTGTCATAGAACTCGATGGCTGGCGGCTTCTGCCCGGCTTGTTGCGCCTGGTAGTGTGCGGCCATGAAACCTTCGCGCAATGCTTTGCCGACCGAGGCCAGCGGGCCGTCTTGCGGCAGCAGCAGGGCAATCTTGCTCAGGGGCTGGCTGGCCAGATCCTTGAGTTTGGTCAATGGCAGCGGCAGCTGGATGGCGGCCGGGTGCTTTGGATTGTTCGCGCGCCAGTTGTCGATCGCGGCTTGCTGCTGTTCCAGGGTGCCGGCTGTTTTCACTGCCCGGGCCAGGCTCAACCAGCCGCCGAGGTCGTCGTCGGTGGTCGGCTGCAATTGATCGGTCGGCAGTGAGGCGATCAGGGTCCAGATCGCTTCGTGGTTTTTGCTCGCAGCTTGATCGCTCAGCATGGGGGCGATGAAAATGCGCTCCCGTGCGGCGGCCAGGGTCTGGCCGTCGGCCTCAAGGGCGCGGGCATGGACGGTGCCGGTGCGAACCTGTTGTTCGGCTGGCAGTTCGCTCAGGCGTTGCAGGCTCGGATGGCTCAGGGCTGTCAGCGCCGCTTTGGGCTGATTGCGCACCATGGCCAATTCAGCTGCCAGGGTGCTGGCGAAGACCTGTTGGCCAGGCTTGAGTTGTTCCATCGGTACTTGTTGCAGAATTTGCGCGGATTGGCCGGCATTGCCCTGACGATAAGCCAGGTCTGCCGCGCTCAAGCGCAGCAAGGCTGCCTTGTCCGGCGTTTTACTTTGAGTGGCCTGTTCGAGCAGTTGCTCGACACTGGCATCCGGGGTCCGTGGAAGTTCGCCAAGGCTGGAGGAGGGCGAGCTGGCGCAAGCCGCCAGCAAGGCAGCGAGGCAGAGGGCAGAGAACAGCCGCAGGCAAGCGATCATGTAAGTGTTCCTGATACTCGATCAAATAAGCGTGGAATTGTACCCAAGCGCTGGCCGGGGCGCGATGTTACTGGCGTGAATCGATCAATTTAGCTCATGCAAATGTTGCGACACTGCACAAAAGGCTGGAAAACCGAGGGTTGCTTGCAGGTATCGCGAATGTCGCTACGCGCTACAATGGCGGCTTTTACCGATCATGAGGTGTGCGCTTTGACTGCTCCAGGTGCTTTGAATTCCGCTGCTGGCTCGCTTTATGTGGTGGCGACGCCCATCGGCAACCTGGACGACATCAGTGCGCGTGCGCTGAAGATCCTGCGCGAGGTTTCGTTGATTGCTGCCGAAGACACTCGCCATTCCCAGCGATTGATGCAGCACTTCGGTATCCCCACGCCGCTGGCGGCCTGCCATGAACACAACGAGAGGGATGAAGGCAGTCGCTTTATCACTCGCTTGCTCGCTGGCGACGATGTGGCATTGATCTCCGATGCCGGGACACCGCTGATTTCCGATCCGGGTTATCACCTGGTGCGTCAGGCCCGTGCCGCAGGGATCAATGTGGTGCCGGTTCCGGGGGCCTGTGCATTGATTGCGGCGCTCTCGGCGGCGGGGTTGCCATCGGACCGTTTCATCTTCGAAGGGTTTCTACCGGCCAAGGCTGTCGGCCGACGCGCTCGCCTGGAACTGATAAAAGAAGAGCCGCGCACGCTGATTTTTTATGAGGCTCCACACCGCATCCTTGAATGCCTGCAAGACATGGAGCTGGTATTCGGCGCCGATCGTCCTGCATTGCTGGCGCGCGAGTTGACCAAGACCTTCGAAACCCTTAAAGGCTTGCCGCTGGCCGAGCTGCGCGAGTTCGTCGAATCGGACAGCAACCAGCAGCGCGGCGAGTGCGTAGTGCTGGTCGCTGGCTGGTCTGCTCCCGAGACTGAGGACGCTGTCAGCAGCGAAGCCATGCGTATTCTCAATCTGCTGCTTGAAGAAATGCCGCTCAAGCGTGCGGCGGCATTGGCGGCGCAAATTACTGGCGAGCGCAAGAATGTGCTCTATCAGGTTGCGCTGGATAAGCAGAAGGGCGAGTAAAAAAGCGACGCGCAGCGCCGGCCAGAGGCTTTTAGAGCTTGTTCTTCGACCGCTCTGCCGTTAATCTTCGCGGCGGAGAGTCGATCGGACAGTCGCTGCCCTCTATGAAAATTAGGGGGGGGAGGAAAGTCCGGGCTCCATAGGGCGAAGTGCCAGGTAATGCCTGGGAGGCGTGAGCCTACGGAAAGTGCCACAGAAAATAACCGCCTAAGCGCTTCGGCGCCGGTAAGGGTGAAAAGGTGCGGTAAGAGCGCACCGCACGTCTGGCAACAGTTCGTGGCTAGGTAAACCCCACTTGGAGCAAGACCAAATAGGGTCCCAAGGCGTGGCCCGCGCTGGGACCGGGTAGGTTGCTAAAGATGTCCAGTGATGGCCATCGTAGACGAATGACTGTTCAAGACAGAACCCGGCTTACAGATCGACTCTCCACCTTTTTTTCTCTCTGCTTCAATCATTGGCAGCGATATGCGTAATGGCAGTTTCCCTCCCTGCTGAATCAATAGCAGAAGCGCTTTTGTAATACCGAAAAAATCTTACTCTTAACAAACTACTTTAACTTCTGAACGCAGCCTTCTGTGCTGATTCAAGTTATTGAACGAATTCATCCGCCAGATTCTCGTTTCCCCTCCTTTTACACTCCTAAATCTCCGTTCTGTAAGGCTTTTCCTTCTATCCGCGCCTTGACGGTGTGGTGGGCGCATTCCTATAGTGTGCGCAAGTGGCGGAAAGTGGCATGAAGTGGGTTTTTTGAGCGCAAAACGCTAATATTTGGAGAAACGCTGACGTGTTTCGCGGAGCTAACGCTATCAGTCTCGATGCAAAGGGCCGTCTCGCCATGCCGAGCCGGTACCGTGACGAGCTCGTTTCGCGTAGTTCCGGTCAATTAATCGTCACCATCGATGCCGTTGATCCGTGTTTGTGTGTTTATCCCCTCGATGAGTGGGAAATTATCGAAACCAAACTGCGTGCACTGCCTTCGCTTCGCGAAGAAAACCGCCGCCTGCAACGTTTACTGATTGGTAATGCCGTCGACCTCGAGCTCGATGGCAGTGGTCGTTTTCTGGTCCCGCCGCGTCTTCGCGAATATGCCAAGTTGGATAAGCGCGCAATGTTGGTAGGCCAACTGAACAAGTTCCAATTGTGGGACGAGGATGCCTGGAATGCGGTTTCTGCCGCTGACCTGGCTGCTATTCAACAACCGGGCGCCATGCCTGATGAACTGCGTGATTTGATCCTGTGACTATTGATAGCGGCTTTAACCACATCACCGTACTGCTTGACGAAGCCGTCGAGGCTCTCGCCGTACGTCCTGATGGCTGCTATCTGGACGGCACGTTCGGACGCGGCGGACATAGCCGGTTGATTCTCAGCAAGCTCGGGCCCGATGGTCGGTTGCTCGGGTTCGACAAAGATCCTCAAGCGATTGCCACCGGGCAAACGCTAGCGGCCGAAGACGGCCGCTTTGTCGTTGTACAGCGCAGCTTTGCCGAGCTCGGTTCGGAAGTCGCCGAACGCGGTCTGGCCGGCAAGGTCAGCGGTGTTCTGCTTGACTTGGGCGTGTCTTCGCCTCAGCTCGACGACCCTGAGCGCGGCTTCAGTTTTCTCAACGACGGCCCGTTGGACATGCGAATGGACCCGTCCCGCGGGATCAGCGCCGCCGAGTTCGTCAATACCGCGCCGGTGGAGGAAATCGCCCGGGTGTTCAAGGAATACGGCGAAGAACGTTTCTCCGGCCGCATGGCGCGTGCCGTGGCCGAACGTCGCGACATCAAGCCGTTCGAGCGCACTGCCGATCTGGCAGAAGTGCTGAAAGTCGCCAACCCTGCATGGGAAAAGGGCAAGAACCCGGCCACCCGTGCATTCCAGGGGCTGCGTATTCACGTCAACAACGAGCTCGGCGATCTGGAAGCCGGTCTCGAAGCCGCTCTGGAGTGCCTGGAAGTCGGCGGTCGCCTGGTGGTGATCAGCTTCCACTCGCTGGAAGACCGCATCGTCAAACTGTTCATGCGTAAACTGGTGAAAGGCGAAGCCGACAACCTGCCGCGCAACTTGCCGGTCCGTCACGTCGCCTTCGAACCGAAAATCAAAGTCCATGGCAAAGCGCAGTCCGCCTCCGAGGCCGAACTCAAAGCCAACCCACGTTCCCGTAGCGCCATCATGCGTGTCGCGGAGAAACTGCGGTGAGCAAGCTTTTCGCCAAACCACTTCCCGGCGGAAGCTTTTTCATGCTGCTGCTGTTTATCGGTGTGCTCGTGTCGGCCATCGGCGTGTCCTATAGCGCCCACTGGAACCGTCAGCTGTTGAATTCGCTGTACAACGAATTGAGCGTGCGCGACAAGGCGCAGGCGGAGTGGGGCCGGTTGATTCTCGAACAAAGCACCTGGACCGCCCACAGCCGTATCGAAGTGTTGGCGACCGAACAACTGAAGATGCGCATTCCTGGCGCTGCTGAAGTGCAGATGGTGGCGCCATGATGAAACTCGAAGGTGCACTCTTCCCGTGGCGATTCCGTCTGGTGCTGGGCTTGCTCGGCATCATGGTGGTGGCGATTTCCTGGCGCATCATTGATCTGCAAGTGGTCGACCGTGACTTCCTTAAAGGTCAGGGCGACGCGCGCAGTGTTCGTCATATTCCAATCCCGGCTCACCGTGGTCTGATCACCGACCGTAACGGCGAGCCGTTGGCCGTGAGTACCCCGGTCACCACCCTGTGGGCCAACGCCAAGGAAATGCAGCTGGCCAAAGAGAAATGGCCGGCACTGGCGGCTGCCTTGGGGCAGGATCCCAAAGCCCTGGCCGAACGTCTCGAAGCCCAGGCCAACAAAGAATTCATCTACCTGGTGCGCGGGCTGACCCCTGAGCAGGGCCAGGCTGTGCTCGATCTGAAAGTGCCGGGCGTTTATGGCATCGAAGAATTCCGGCGTTTCTACCCGGCCGGTGAAGTCACCGCCCACATGGTCGGCTTTACCGACATCGACGATCACGGACGCGAAGGCGTCGAGCTGGCCTACGACGAATGGCTGGCCGGGGTGCCCGGCAAGCGACAGGTCATCAAGGACCGGCGCGGCCGGCTGATCAAAGATGTCCAGGTCACCAAAAACGCCAAGGCCGGCAAGCCCTTGGCGTTGTCCATTGACCTGCGCCTGCAATACCTGGCCAACCGCGAACTGCGCAACGCGATCATCGAGAACGGCGCCAAGGCCGGTAGCCTGGTGATCATGGACGTGAAGACCGGCGAGATTCTCGCCATGGTCAACCAGCCGACCTACAACCCGAACAACCGTCGCAACCTGCAACCGGCGATGATGCGCAACCGCGCGATGATCGACGTGTTCGAGCCGGGTTCGACCATGAAAGCGATCTCCATGAGCGCCGCGATCGAAACCGGGCGCTGGAAACCGAGCGACACCGTCGAGGTGTACCCGGGCAGTTTGCAGATTGGTAAATACACCATCAAGGACGTATCCAAGACCGAAGGTCCGGTGCTCGACCTGACCGGTATCCTGATCAATTCCAGTAACGTCGGCATGAGTAAGGTCGCGTTCGATATCGGCGGCGAAACGATTTTCCGTCTGGCACAGAAAGTTGGCCTCGGCCAGGACACTGGCTTGGGTTTCCCGGGTGAGCGCGTCGGCAACCTGCCGAACTACCGCGAATGGCGCAAGGCTGAAACCGCCACGCTGTCCTACGGCTACGGTATTTCCGTGACCGCGATCCAGTTGGTCCACGCCTTCTCGGCCCTGGCTAACAATGGTCGCCTCGCGCCGTTGACCCTGATCAAAACCGACAAGGCGCCGCAAACCACTCAGGTGCTGCCGGAAGCCGTCGCGAAAACCATGCAAGGCATGCTGCAACAAGTGATCGAAGCCCCGCGCGGCGTATTCCGTGCGCAGGTGCCGGCGTATCACGTGGGCGGCAAGTCGGGTACTGCGCGTAAGACGTCGGTCGGAACCAAAGGCTACGCCGAGAACTCCTACCGCTCGCTGTTCGCCGGTTTCGGCCCGATGAGCGACCCGCGTTACGCGATCGTGGTGGTGATCGACGAACCGACCAAGGCCGGTTACTTCGGTGGTCTGGTATCGGCGCCGGTGTTCAGCAAAGTGATGTCCGGGACCTTGCGCCTGATGAACATCACCCCGGACAACCTGCCAGCCACTCAACAAGCGAACGCCGCACCGGTCGTTCCGCTGAAAGCTAATGGAGGGCGCGGCTGATGTCGCTGAGCCTGAACAAGATTTTCGCCCACGCCGGCCATGATCTATTGATCCGCGAATTGGCGCTGGACAGCCGTAACGTACGGGCAGGTGATTTGTTCCTTGCGGTCCCTGGTGGCAAGTTCGACGGTCGTGCGCACATCGCCGACGCCTTGCAGCGCGGTGCTGCCGCCGTGGCTTATGAAGTCGAAGGCGCGACCGTGCTGCCGATTACCGACGTGCCGCTGATTCCGGTCAAAGGCCTGGCGGCGCAGCTGTCGGATATCGCCGGGCGCTTTTACGGCGACCCGAGCCGTCACATGAACCTGATCGGCGTGACCGGCACCAACGGTAAAACCAGCGTGACCCAGTTGGTCGCGCAAGCCTTGGATTTGCTCGGTCAACACTGCGGTATCGTTGGCACTTTGGGCTCCGGTTTCCATGGCGCGCTGGAAAGCGGCTTGCACACCACGCCGAACCCGATTGCGCTGCAAGCAACCCTCGCCGACCTGAAAAAGGCCGGTGCCAAAGCCGTGGCCATGGAAGTCTCTTCCCATGGGCTGGATCAGGGCCGCGTAACCGCGCTGGCCTTCGATGTGGCGGTGATGACCAACCTGTCGCGCGATCATCTGGATTACCACGGCACCATGCAGGCCTATGGCGAAACCAAGGCCAAGTTGTTTGCCTGGAATGATCTGAAGTGCCGGGTGGTCAACCTCGACGACGATTTTGGCCGGCAACTGGCGGCTGATGAGGGTGAGTCGCGGTTGATCACTTACAGCCTGGAAGACTCCCGCGCTTACCTGTATTGCCGCGAAGCCCAGTTCAGTGACGAAGGCGTGCGCGCCACGCTGGTTACGCCGCAGGGCGAACACCATTTGCGCAGCACCTTGCTCGGCCGTTTCAACCTGAGCAACGTGTTGGCCGCGGTCGGTGCCTTGCTCGGTCTGGACTATGCGCTGGACGAAATCCTCAACGTGCTGCCGAAACTCGAAGGCCCGGCCGGTCGCATGCAGCGTCTGGGCGGCGGCACTCAGCCGTTGGTGGTGGTCGATTACGCCCACACACCGGATGCGCTGGAAAAAGTCTTGATGGCCCTGCGTCCTCACGCCAAAGGCCGGTTGCTGTGCCTGTTCGGTTGCGGCGGTGATCGCGATCGCGGCAAGCGTCCGCTGATGGCTGAAGTGGTCGAGCGTCTGGCCGATGGTGTGCTGGTCACCGACGACAACCCGCGCACCGAAGACCCCGCCGCTATTTTCGACGACATCCGCGCCGGTTTCACCGCTGTGGATAAAGTCACCTTCGTCGCCGGTCGTGGCCAGGCGATTGCCCAGTTGATCGCCAGCGCTTCGGCGGATGACGTGATTGTCCTGGCCGGTAAAGGTCATGAGGACTATCAGGAAATCAACGGTGAGCGTCTCGCTTTCTCCGATCTGGTCGAGGCCGATCATGCCCTGACCGCGTGGGAGGTGGCCCATGCTTAAAGCCTTGAAACTGAGCGAACTGACCGGCGCACTGAATGCCCGTCTGATCTCCGTCGATGCCAGCTTCGATGGTGTCAGCATCGACAGCCGCGCGATCAAGCCCGGCCAGCTGTTTATTGCTCTGGCCGGTCCACGTTTCGATGGCCATGACTACCTGAATGACGTCGCCGCCAAAGGCGCCGTGGGTGCACTGGTCGAGCGCGAAGTGGCCGACAGCTCGCTGCCGCAACTGCTGGTCAAGGACACCCGCCAGGCCCTCGGCCAGTTGGGCGCGATCAACCGTGCCGCGTTCACTCAGCCGGTCGCGGCCGTTACCGGCTCCAGCGGCAAGACCACGGTCAAGGAAATGCTGGCAAGCATCCTGCGCACGCGCGGTCCGGTGCTGGCGACCCGTGGCAACCTGAACAATGACCTCGGCGCTCCGCTGACCCTGCTCGAACTGGCGCCGGAACACACCGCCGCCGTGATCGAACTCGGCGCTTCGCGCATTGGCGAGATTGCCTACACCGTCGCCATGACCAAACCCCACGTGGCCATCATCAACAACGCCGGGACTGCCCACGTTGGTGAGTTCGGCGGGCCGGAAAAAATCGTCGAAGCCAAGGGCGAGATTCTCGAAGGGCTGGATGCCGATGGCATCGCCGTGCTGAATCTCGACGACAAGGCCTTCGACATCTGGAAGACCCGTGCCGCCGGTCGAAAAGTGCTGACTTTTGCCCTGAGCAACGTCAACGCCGATTTCCATGCCAGAGACCTGGATCGCGATGCCCGCGGTTGCCCGGCGTTCAACCTGCACAGCCCTGAAGGTGTGGAGCGGGTTCAGCTGAATCTGCTCGGCACCCATAACGTCGCCAATGCCATGGCCGCTGCCGCTGCCGCGCATGCTTTGGGTGTGTCGCTGTTCGGCATCGCCACCGGCCTTGGCGCGGTGCAACCGGTCAAGGGCCGCACCGTCGCGCAACTGGCGCCTAACGGTATGCGCGTAATCGATGACACATACAACGCGAACCCCACCTCTATGTGCGCCGCCGTTGATATACTCGCCGGCTTTTCCGGTCGCACCGTTTTGGTGCTCGGGGATATCGGCGAGTTGGGCGCGTGGGCAGAGCAGGGGCACCGCGATGTGGGCGATTACGCCCGCGGCAAGGTTTCCGCGCTTTACGCCGTCGGGCCAATGATGGCTCACGCCGTGAACGCTTTCGGCGAGCAGGCCTTTCACTTCAGCACACAGGCTGAACTGATCAAGGCCCTGGAAGCCGAGCAGGACACAAACACTACCTTTTTGATCAAGGGCTCGCGCAGCGCTGCGATGGAAAACATCGTTGCCGCTTTGTGCGGGACCAGTCTGGAGAAACATTAATGCTGCTGCTGCTAGCGGAGTATCTGCAACAGTTCTACAAAGGCTTCGCGGTCTTTCAGTACCTGACCCTGCGCGGGATTCTCGGTGTACTGACCGCGCTGGTCTTGTCGCTGTGCTATGGCCCGTGGATGATCCGCACTCTGCAGAACCGTCAGATCGGTCAATCCGTTCGCAACGACGGCCCGCAATCGCACCTGTCGAAGTCGGGCACCCCGACCATGGGCGGCGCGCTGATTCTTTCCTCCATCGGCGTCAGCACCTTGCTTTGGGCTGACCTGACCAACCGTTACGTTTGGGTCGTGTTGTTGGTGACCCTGCTGTTCGGCGCCATCGGCTGGGTTGACGACTATCGCAAAGTCATCGAGAAAAACTCCCGCGGCCTTCCGAGCCGCTGGAAGTATTTCTGGCAGTCGGTGTTCGGCCTGGGCGCGGCGATCTTCCTTTATATGACTGCCGCGACGCCGGTGGAAACCACCCTGATCCTGCCGATGCTCAAGGACTACAGCATTCCGCTGGGCGCGGGTTTCATCGTCCTGACCTATTTCGTGATTGTCGGCTCGAGCAACGCGGTCAACCTGACCGACGGCCTCGACGGTCTGGCGATCATGCCCACCGTGATGGTCGGCGGCGGCCTGGGGATCTTCTGCTACCTGTCGGGTAACGTGAAGTTCGCCGAATACCTGCTGATTCCTTACRTACCGGGCGCGGGTGAGCTGATTGTGTTCTGCGGCGCCTTGATCGGTGCTGGCCTGGGCTTCCTCTGGTTCAACACCTATCCGGCACAAGTCTTCATGGGCGACGTTGGCGCGCTGGCGCTGGGTGCGGCCCTGGGCACCATCGCAGTGATCGTCCGTCAGGAAATCGTCCTGTTCATCATGGGCGGTGTGTTCGTGATGGAGACCCTGTCAGTCGTCATTCAGGTTGCCTCCTTTAAGCTGACCGGTCGCCGTGTGTTCCGCATGGCACCGATTCACCACCACTTTGAACTCAAGGGCTGGCCCGAGCCGCGCGTGATCGTCCGTTTCTGGATCATCACCGTGATTCTCGTGTTGATCGGCCTTGCCACCCTGAAGCTGAGGTAGAACGAGTGTCTCTGATCGCTTCTGACCACTTCCGCATCGTTGTCGGCCTCGGCAAGAGCGGCATGTCCCTGGTTCGCTTCCTGGCGAACCGGGGCGTGTCGTTTGCTGTCGCCGATACGCGGGAAAATCCACCGGAACTGGCCACGCTCAAGCGTGACTATCCGCACGTGGAAGTGCGTTGTGGCGAGCTGGACGTCGAATTCCTGTGCCGTGCCGACGAGCTCTACGTGAGCCCCGGCCTGGCGCTGGCGACCCCGGCCCTGCAGGCTGCCGCCGCCCGTGGCGTGAAAATGTCCGGAGACATCGAGCTGTTCGCGCGTAACGCGAAAGCGCCGATTGTCGCCATTACCGGTTCCAACGCCAAAAGTACCGTCACCACCCTGGTCGGCGAGATGGCGGCTGCGGCCGGCAAGCGTGTTGCCGTTGGTGGCAACCTCGGCACGCCGGCGCTGGATTTGCTCAGCGACGACATCGAGCTGTACGTGATGGAACTGTCGAGCTTCCAGCTCGAAACCACCGATCAGCTCAACGCCGAAGTGGCGACCGTGCTCAACATCAGTGAAGACCACATGGACCGCTACAGCGGTCTGCCGGCCTATCACTTGGCCAAGCACCGGATCTTCCGGGGCGCCAGGCAGTTTGTGGTCAACCGTCAGGACGCCCTGAGCCGTCCGCTGATGGGTGAAGGTCAGCCGTGCTGGACCTTCGGTTTGAACAAACCCGACTTCAAGGCCTTCGGCATTCGAGAGGAGAGCGGCGAGAAATACCTGGCCTTCGAATTCCAGAACCTGATGCCGGTACGCGAGCTGAAAGTTCGTGGTGCGCATAACCAGTCCAACGCCCTCGCGGCATTGGCGCTCGGTCACGCCGTCGGCCTGCCGTTCGACGCCATGCTTTCAGCCCTGCGCAATTTCGCCGGGCTCGAGCACCGCTGCCAGTGGGTCCGCGACCTTGATGGCGTGAGCTACTACAACGATTCCAAAGCCACCAACGTCGGCGCCGCATTGGCGGCCATCGAAGGCCTGGGGGCGGACATCGACGGCAAGCTTGTGCTGATCGCCGGTGGCGATGGCAAGGGCGCCGAATTCAAGGATTTGCGTGATCCGGTGGCGGCCAACTGCCGCGCCGTCATTTTGATGGGCCGTGATTCCGACAAGATCGGTGAGGCCATCGGCGATGCCGTGCCACTGATTCGCGTCGGCTCGCTGATCGAAGCGGTCGAGCAATGCCGCGCCATCGCCGAAAAGGGCGACGCGGTGCTGCTGTCGCCGGCCTGCGCCAGCTTCGACATGTTCAAGAACTATGAAGACCGTGGTCACCAGTTCGTCCGCGCCGTGGAGGATCTGGCATGAGCTTGAGAAACATCATCAAGCCGTATCCATCGCCGCTGATCACCGGGCGCGGTATCGACCTCGATTTCCCGATGCTCGCCGGTTGCCTGGCACTGCTCGGCCTGGGGCTGATTATGATTGCCTCGGCATCGACCGAGGTGGGGGCGGTGCAGTCGGGCAGCGCCCTGTACTACATGATTCGCCACCTTGTTTACGTTGTGCTGGGCCTGGGTGCCTGCGTCGTCACCATGATGATTCCGATTGCCACCTGGCAACGCTTGGGCTGGCTGATGCTGATTGGTGCATTCGGCTTGCTGGTGATGGTGATCATCCCGGGGATCGGCCGGGAAGTGAACGGTTCGATGCGCTGGATCGGCTTCAGTTTCTTCAACGTTCAGCCTTCCGAGATCGCCAAGGTGTTCGTGGTGATCTACCTCGCCGGTTATCTGGTGCGTCGCCAGAAAGAAGTGCGTGAAAGCTGGATGGGCTTCTTCAAGCCGTTCATCGTGCTGTTGCCAATGGCGGGTCTGTTGCTGATGGAGCCGGACTTTGGTGCCACCGTCGTGATGATGGGGGCAGCTGCGGCGATGCTGTTCCTCGGCGGGGTCGGGCTGTTCCGGTTTTCCCTGATGGTGGTCCTGGCTGTCGCGGCGGTGGTGTTGTTGATTCAGATGCAGCCGTATCGAATGGCGCGTCTGACCAACTTTGCCGATCCGTGGGCCGACCAGTTCGGTGCTGGCTATCAGCTCTCCCAGGCCTTGATCGCTTTCGGTCGCGGCGAATGGCTGGGCGTCGGCCTGGGCAACAGCGTGCAGAAACAGTTCTACCTGCCGGAAGCCCATACCGACTTCGTGTTTTCGGTGCTGGCTGAAGAGCTGGGTGCCGTGGGTTCCTTGTGCACGGTGGCGCTGTTCGTCTTCGTGTGTATTCGTGGCATGTACATCGGCCTGTGGGCCGAGAAAGCCAAACAGTTTTTTGCCGCCTACGTTGCTTACGGCTTGTCGTTCCTGTGGATCGGCCAGTTCCTGATCAACATCGGCGTGAACGTCGGCCTGTTGCCGACCAAAGGTCTGACCCTGCCATTCCTCAGTTATGGCGGCAGTTCGTTGGTGATCTGCTGTGCCTGTCTTGGCTTGTTGCTGCGCATCGAGTGGGAGAGTCGAACCCATTTGGGCAGCGAAGAAATGGAATTCCATGAGAGCGACTTCGCCGAGGAGCCGAACCATGGGCGCTAACGTACTGATCATGGCTGGCGGCACCGGGGGCCATGTGTTCCCGGCACTTTCCTGTGCGCGTGAGTTCCAGGCCCGCGGCTACACCGTGCACTGGCTCGGTACGCCCCGCGGGATCGAAAACGATCTGGTGCCGGCGGCCGGTATTGAATTGCATCGGATCCACGCCAGCGGTTTGCGCGGAAAGGGCAAATTGTCCCTGCTCAAGGCGCCGGTCATGTTGCTCAAGTCGATCTGGCAGGCGCGGGCGATCATTCGTCAGCTGCGGCCAGTCTGTGTGGTCGGCTTTGGTGGTTTTGTGACTGGCCCTGGCGGCGTTGCAGCCAGACTGGCCGGCGTGCCGGTCATCGTTCACGAGCAGAACGCCGTGGCCGGTACCGCCAATCGGTTGCTGGTGCCGTTGGCCGCCCGAGTCTGTGAAGCGTTCCCCGACACCTTTACCCTGTCGGACAGCCGTCGGACCACCGGTAACCCGGTGCGCACCGAGCTGTTCCTCGAAACACCGCGACCTGCCCTGGCCGGTCGCAAGGCGCGTTTGCTGATCCTGGGTGGAAGCCTGGGCGCAGAGCCGTTGAACAAATTGCTGCCTGAAGCCCTGTCGCAGGTCGCCCCCGACCTGCGCCCGGACGTGTTCCATCAGGCCGGCAAAAACCACGATGAAGTGACTGCAGAGCGCTATCGCGCGGCTGGCGTCGAGGCACAAGTGCAGCCATTCATCAAAGACATGGCCCAAGCCTATGGCTGGGCCGACCTGGTGGTGTGCCGCGCAGGAGCGCTGACCATCAGTGAACTGGCGGCCGCCGGTCTGCCCTCGATGCTGGTGCCTTTGCCCCACGCGATCGACGATCACCAGACCCGCAACGCCGATTATTTGGCCCGTGAAGGCGCTGCCTTCCTGATGCCGCAAAGAACGACTGGCGCAGCGGACCTTGCCGCTCGCCTGACAGAGGTCTTGATGCAACCGCAACGACTCAACGACATGGCCAGCGCGGCACGCCGCCTGGCCAAACCCGATGCCACTCGTAACGTGGTCGATACTTGCCTTGAGGTGGCCCATGGTTGAGAACAAGAAAGCCATGCCACAACCGGAAATGCGCCGTATCCGTCGTATCCACTTCGTCGGAATTGGCGGCGTGGGTATGTGCGGTATCGCCGAAGTGTTGCTGAACCTGGGCTATCAAGTGTCCGGTTCCGACCTGAAAGCTTCGCCGGTGACCGAGCGCCTGGAATCTTTTGGTGCGCATATTTTCATCGGCCACCGTGCCGAGAACGCCGCAGCCGCCGACGTGCTGGTGGTGTCGAGCGCCGTCAACACGTCCAACCCGGAAGTCGCGACCGCGCTGGAACGCCGGATTCCGGTGGTGCCGCGTGCCGAGATGCTCGCCGAGCTGATGCGCTACCGCCACGGCATCGCCGTCGCCGGTACCCACGGCAAAACCACCACCACCAGCCTGATCGCTTCGGTGTTCGCCGCCGGTGGCCTGGACCCGACGTTCGTCATCGGTGGCCGCCTGAATGCCGCGGGCACCAATGCCCAGCTCGGCACCAGCCGCTACCTGATCGCCGAAGCCGACGAAAGCGATGCCAGCTTCCTGCACTTGCAGCCGCTGGTGGCCGTGGTCACCAACATCGACGCCGATCACATGGCGACCTACGACGGCGACTTCAACAAGCTGAAGAAAACCTTCGTCGAGTTCCTGCACAACCTGCCGTTCTACGGTTTGGCGGTGGTGTGCCTGGACGATCCGGTGGTGCGTGAAATCCTGCCGCTGGTGAAGCGTCCGACGGTCACTTACGGCTTCGGCGATGACGCCGACGTTCGTGCCATCAACGTACGCCAACAAGGCATGCAGACTTTCTTCACCGTGCTGCGCCCTGATCGCGAGCCGCTGGATGTCTCGGTAAACATGCCGGGCAACCACAACGTGCTGAACGCGCTGGCGACTATTTGCATCGCCACCGACGAAGGCGTCAGCGATGAAGCCATCGTCCAGGGCCTGTCCGGGTTCCAGGGTGTTGGCCGTCGCTTCCAGGTGTACGGCGAACTGCCGGTCGAAGGCGGCAACGTGATGCTGGTGGACGACTACGGTCACCACCCGACCGAAGTCGCGGCCGTGATCAAAGCCGTGCGCGGTGGCTGGCCGGAGCGCCGTCTGGTGATGGTCTACCAGCCGCACCGTTACAGCCGCACCCGCGACCTGTACGACGACTTCGTCAATGTGCTGGCCGACGCCAACGTGCTGCTGCTGATGGAAGTCTATCCGGCCGGCGAAGAGCCGATTCCGGGCGCCGACAGCCGCAAACTGTGCAACAGCATTCGTCAGCGCGGTCAGCTCGACCCGATCTACATCGAGCGCGGCATCGATCTCGCGCCGATCGTCAAGCCGCTGCTGCGTGCCGGCGACATTCTGCTGTGCCAGGGCGCCGGTGATATCGGCGGTCTCGCACCCAAACTGTTGAACAGTCCGTTGTTCGCCGGGGCCGTTGCCGCACCGGTAGAGGGGAAGTTGAAATGACTGCTGCTTACGCCAACCTCGTCTCCACTGTAGCGCCGAAGGATTTCGGTCGCGTTGCCGTGCTGTTCGGCGGCAAGAGTGCCGAGCGTGAAGTGTCCCTGAAGTCGGGTAACGCGGTGCTCGAAGCACTGCAAAGCGCCGGCGTGGACGCGTTCGGTATTGATGTAGGCGATGACCTGCTGCAACGCTTGCTGAACGAAAAAATCGACCGCGCCTTCATCATCCTCCACGGTCGTGGCGGTGAAGACGGCAGCATGCAGGGCCTGCTCGAATGCGCAGGAATTCCGTACACCGGCAGCGGCATTCTGGCCTCGGCCCTGGCCATGGACAAACTGCGCACCAAGCAAGTCTGGCACAGCCTCGGCATTCCGACGCCACGCCACGCGGTACTGCGCTGCGAGGCCGATTGTATTTCGGCGGCCAAGGAACTGGGCTTCCCGTTGATCGTCAAACCGGCCCATGAAGGTTCCAGTATCGGGATGGCCAAAGTGATGACCGCGCCCGAGTTGATCGAGGCGTGGAAAGCGGCCAGTACCTACGATTCGCAAGTGTTGGTCGAGCAATGGATTCATGGTCCGGAGTTCACCATCGCCACCCTGCGTGACCAGGTGTTGCCACCGATTGCCCTGGGCACGACGCACAGTTTCTACGACTACGACGCCAAGTACATCGCCAACGATACCCAGTACCGCATTCCGTGCGGCCTGGACAGCGACAAAGAAAAGGAACTCATGGACCTCACGGCCAAAGCCTGTGAGGCGCTGGGTATCGCCGGTTGGGGCAGGGCGGACGTGATGCAGGACGCCGACGGGCAGTTCTGGTTCCTGGAAGTCAACACCGCACCGGGCATGACCGATCACAGTCTGGTGCCAATGGCGGCCCGTGCCGCTGGCCTGGATTTCCAGCAACTGGTTCTGGCGATTCTGGCCGCAAGCATTGAGCCACGAGGGTAAGACCATGCAAGGCGCACAGCTGAGACATCAGCCCTCCGCACCACCCGGCCGCAAGCCGGTGCCGCGGGGTGCCAGCCGAATGGTGGCCAAAGAGCCGATGTCCGTGCGCCTGCCGAAAGCCAACTTCGGTTTTCTGAAAAGCCTGTTCTGGCCCGTGCTGCTGGTGGCGTTGGGGTTCGGTACTTACGAAGGCGCACAGCGTTTGCTGCCGTACGCCGACCGGCCGATCACCAAAATCGCCGTGCAGGGCGACTTGAGTTACATCAGCCAGCAAGCGGTGCAGCAGCGGATCGCCCCGTACGTGGCGTCGAGCTTCTTCACCATCGACCTGGCGAGTATGCGCACCGAGCTTGAACAGATGCCATGGATTGCCCACGCCGAAGTGCGTCGGGTGTGGCCGGATCAGGTAGTGATTCGCCTGGAAGAACAACTGCCGGTGGCCCGTTGGGGCGATGAGTCGCTGTTGAACAACCAGGGACAGGCGTTCACCCCGCGCGAGCTGGCGAACTACGAACACTTGCCACAGCTGTTCGGCCCGCAGCGGGCTCAGCAACAAGTGATGCAGCAATACCAGGTGCTGAGCCAGATGCTCAGGCCATTGGGCTTCTCGATTGCACGCCTGGAGTTGCGTGAACGAGGCAGCTGGTTCCTGACCACCGGCGCAGGCAGCGCCGGTCCCGGAATCGAACTGCTGCTGGGACGCGGCAACCTGGTGGAAAAGATGCGCCGCTTCATTGCCATCTATGACAAGACGCTCAAAGAGCAGATTACGAACATTGCGCGCATCGATCTGCGCTACGCCAACGGCCTTGCCGTTGGCTGGCGGGAACCTGTAGCGCCGACGACAGCCCAACCCGCTGTCGCAAAGAATTAAGAAGAGGCAGGACCCATGGCAAACGTGCAAAGCGGCAAAATGATCGTCGGTCTCGATATCGGCACCTCCAAGGTGGTGGCGCTGGTCGGCGAGGTCGCGGACGACGGCACGCTCGAAATCGTCGGGATCGGTACACATCCGTCCCGCGGCCTGAAAAAAGGCGTAGTGGTGAACATCGAGTCCACCGTCCAGTCGATCCAGCGCGCTATCGAAGAAGCGCAGCTGATGGCCGGTTGCCGGATCCACTCGGCGTTCGTCGGCGTGGCCGGCAATCACATCCGCAGCCTGAACTCCCACGGTATCGTGGCGATTCGTGATCGCGAAGTCAGCTCCGCCGACCTTGAACGCGTCCTCGACGCCGCCCAGGCTGTGGCAATTCCGGCTGACCAGCGCGTGCTGCACACCCTGCCGCAGGATTATGTGATCGATAACCAGGAAGGCGTGCGCGAGCCGCTGGGCATGTCCGGCGTGCGTCTGGAAGCCAAGGTTCACGTGGTCACCTGCGCCGTCAACGCCGCACAGAACATTGAAAAGTGCGTGCGTCGCTGCGGCCTGGAAATCGACGACATCATTCTCGAGCAACTGGCTTCGGCGTATTCGGTGCTGACCGACGACGAGAAAGAACTGGGCGTGTGCCTGGTGGACATCGGCGGCGGTACCACCGACATCGCGATCTTCACCGAAGGCGCGATCCGCCACACCGCAGTGATCCCGATTGCGGGCGACCAGGTGACCAACGACATCGCGATGGCGTTGCGCACCCCGACCCAGTACGCCGAAGAAATCAAGATTCGCTATGCCTGCGCCCTGGCCAAACTGGCCGGTGCCGGCGAAACCATCAAGGTACCGAGTGTCGGCGACCGTCCACCGCGCGAACTGTCCCGCCAGGCCCTGGCCGAAGTGGTCGAGCCGCGTTACGACGAGCTGTTCACCCTGATCCAGGCCGAACTGCGTCGCAGCGGCTATGAAGACCTGATCCCGGCCGGCATCGTGCTGACCGGCGGTACGTCGAAGATGGAAGGCGCGGTCGAACTGGCCGAAGAGATCTTCCACATGCCGGTTCGCCTGGGCGTGCCCCATGGAGTCAAGGGCCTGGACGACGTGGTCCGCAACCCGATCTATTCCACCGGCGTTGGCCTGTTGATGTACGGCCTGCAGAAGCAGTCCGACGGGATTTCGTTCTCGGGCATCGGCAGCCGCGACAGCTACAGCAATGACGAACCGAAAGCCGCTCTGCTCGATCGCATCAAGAGCTGGGTACAAGGCAATTTCTAAAGCTTTACCGCAACACCGCTTCAAAAGCAGTAGGCGAAAAAACTAGAGAATGTAAGGAGAGGGAAAATGTTCGAACTCGTAGACAACATCCCCGCAAGCCCGGTTATTAAAGTTATCGGTGTTGGCGGAGGCGGCGGCAACGCTGTCAATCACATGGTCAAGAGCAACATTGAAGGCGTTGAATTCATCTGCGCCAACACTGATGCCCAAGCGCTGAAAAGCATCAGCGCGCGCACCATTCTGCAACTGGGTACCAGCGTGACCAAAGGTCTGGGCGCTGGCGCCAACCCTGAAGTAGGTCGTCAGGCCGCTCTCGAAGACCGTGAGCGCATTGCCGAAGTCCTGCAGGGCACCAACATGGTGTTCATCACGACCGGCATGGGCGGCGGTACCGGTACCGGTGCAGCGCCAATCATTGCTGAAGTGGCCAAGGAAATGGGGATCCTCACCGTTGCGGTGGTGACCCGTCCGTTCCCGTTCGAAGGCCGCAAGCGCATGCAGCTCGCCGACGAAGGTATCCGTCTGCTGTCTGAAAGCGTCGACTCGTTGATCACCATTCCCAACGAGAAGCTGCTGACCATCCTCGGTAAAGACGCAAGCCTCTTGTCGGCTTTCGCCAAGGCCGACGATGTACTGGCCGGTGCCGTTCGCGGTATCTCCGACATCATCAAGCGTCCGGGCATGATCAACGTCGACTTCGCCGACGTACGTACCGTGATGAGCGAAATGGGCATGGCGATGATGGGCACTGGCTGCGCCAGCGGTCCGAACCGTGCACGTGAAGCGACCGAAGCGGCCATTCGCAACCCGCTGCTCGAAGACGTGAACCTGCAAGGTGCACGCGGCATCCTGGTGAACATCACCGCCGGTCCTGACCTGTCCCTGGGTGAGTACTCCGACGTGGGTAGCATCATCGAAGCCTTCGCTTCCGAGCACGCAATGGTCAAGGTCGGTACCGTTATCGATCCGGACATGCGCGACGAACTGCACGTGACCGTGGTTGCCACTGGTCTGGGCGCTAAAATCGAGAAGCCTGTGAAGGTCATCGACAATACCGTTCACACCTCGATGGCCTCCCAGCCACAACAACAAGCCCCTGTTCGTCAGGAACAGCCAGCGGTGAATTACCGTGACCTGGACCGTCCGACCGTCATGCGCAACCAGGCTCAGGCCGGTGCTGCGACTGCCGCGAAGATGAACCCGCAAGATGATCTGGACTACCTGGACATCCCGGCTTTCCTGCGTCGTCAGGCCGATTGATGAAATGTATCAGGGGTATTAGGGTGATTGGTGTTCAGCAAAGGTCTGGTCTGCTATCATCGCCAGCCTTTGTTGATACCAGTTCGCAATTTGCGCTGAAGCGGCCCATGCCATGATTAAACAACGCACCCTGAAGAATATTATCCGTGCCACAGGTGTCGGCCTGCACTCCGGGGAGAAGGTCTACCTGACCCTCAAGCCAGCGCCTGTCGACACCGGCATTGTGTTTTGTCGTGCTGACCTCGACCCTGTGGTGCAGATTCCTGCCCGCGCGGAAAACGTTGGCGAAACCACTATGTCGACCACGCTTGTTAACGGTGACGTCAAAGTGGACACGGTGGAGCACCTGCTCTCGGCCATGGCTGGCCTGGGCATCGATAACGCCTACGTCGAGCTCTCCGCGTCCGAAGTCCCGATCATGGATGGTAGCGCTGGACCCTTCGTATTCCTGATTCAATCGGCCGGCCTGGAAGAGCAGGACGCCGCCAAGAAGTTCATCCGGATCCTGCGGGAAGTGACAGTGGAAGACGGCGACAAGCGCGCCACTTTCGTCCCTTTCGAAGGTTTCAAAGTGAGCTTCGAGATCGATTTCGATCACCCGGTTTTCCGTGACCGCACACAAAGTGCAAGCGTGGATTTTTCCAGCACTTCGTTCGTAAAAGAAGTCAGCCGCGCGCGTACCTTTGGTTTCATGAGTGATATCGAGTACCTGCGCAAGCACAACCTCGCACTCGGCGGCAGCGTTGAAAACGCAATTGTGGTCGACGCGGATGGTGTACTGAACGAAGACGGCCTTCGCTATGAAGACGAATTCGTGAAGCACAAAATCCTCGATGCGATTGGTGACCTCTACCTGCTGGGCAATAGCCTGATTGGTGAGTTCAAGGGCTTCAAGTCCGGACACGCATTGAACAACCAGCTGCTGCGCAAGTTGATTGAGCAGACAGATGCTTGGGAAGTCGTGACGTTCGAAGACGCCAGCACCGCACCGATCTCTTACATGCGTCCTGTTGCGGCCGTGTAAGCAAAAAACCTCTCTAGTTTTTTAAAGGCTACCTTCGGGTGGCCTTTTTTTATGCCAGCGGGAACGATCAATCCGCAGCGACCACCCGGTTCCGCCCGTTTTCCTTGGCCTGATACAGCGCCTTGTCCGCTGCAAACAGCAACTGTTCCAGGCTGATGTCGGTTGCTGTCGTCCAGGTACTGATACCAATACTGACAGTAATCGGTGACACATCACCTCCCACCAACGGCAATTGCTCCACCGCCATACGGATTTTTTCGGCAATCTGTCGGGCTCCGGCGCTGTCGGTTTCAGCCAGGATCACTGAAAACTCCTCGCCACCATACCGGGCGACCAGGTCCGCCGGCCGTCGAACATGGGTGTCGATCACCTTGGCCACCGAGCGCAAGGCATCGTCGCCCCCTCGGTGGCCGTGGCGATCATTGAACGCCTTGAAGTGATCGATATCGATCATCAACAGCGACAACGGCTGACCGGAACGCTGGGCACGAAACCATTCATGGTGCAGAGCCTGATCCAGGCTTCGGCGATTGGCCAGACCGGTCAAGGGGTCGGTGGCGGCCAGTTGTGCCAGTTCCTGCTCGGCGCTTTGGCGTCGACGCAGCTCCCGGCAGAGCAACCAGGTCAGCCACAGCAGGCTCACGCACAGGGCAACGGTCGCAGAAGTGACTACCACCGCGGTGCGCTTCCAGGCCGCAAAGACTTCATCGCTGGACAGCGCAACGATGACGATCAACGGCAAATTCCCGACCTTGGAGAAGGTGTACAAGCGCTCATCGTTGTATCGACTGGACATGCCGGTGAAGCTGCCGTTGCCTTCTTTGACGATGCGCTGGAAATTGGGGCGGTTGCTGAAATCCTTGCCGATCAGCTCTTCGGCCAGGTGGGGTTGGTGGGCCAGGAGAATCCCGTCCTTGCTGATCAGGCTGACCGTACTGTCGCGGCCGATGCTCAAGCTGTTGAACAACTGATCGAAGTAGCTCAAATGCATGGCGGCCTCGGCCACGCCGAGGAACTCACCCTGGGTGCCGTTCACCCGGCGGCTGAAACTGATCCGCCAATCCTGTTCCGGCGGCCGGGCCTTGAAAGGGCGACTGATGAACATGCCCGGGTCCGGATTGTTGATGTGGGCCTGGAAGTATTCGCGATCGGCAAAGTTGCCCTTTCTGGGCTCCACCGAGGCCGAGTCGGCGATCACATAGCCCTTGTTGTCGAGCAACAAGATGTTGCCCTTGTACGGCGCGGCAGTGGCGCGGTCGAAATAGGCCAGGTGACGAATGGCTGGGGAAACGCTCTTGAGGTCTTCCCGCTGGGAGGCAGCGATCAAACCCAGCAGGGACACGTCATAGAGTTCGACATTGCGCAGCACGTCGGCGTCGATCAATTGCACGATATTGTTGGCGGCGCGAGCGGCGGACAATTTGGCATTGGCGTGTTCGCGGATCAGCAGGAACGCGACGATGCTCAGTATTGCGATCACCAACAACACACTACTGAGAACCAGAAGCCGCTCCGAGCGTGTCGAACGGATCGGATCACCGGATTTCGCACTGTTCACACTCATGGTTCTGACTTCTGCAAATAAGGCGTTATGAAAGTGCTTTTACAAGAATCGGGCAGAGTCCCAGAAACCGGTCGCGTCCTGCGCGCCTATATAAATCCCGGATAATAAAAAGGCCAGCAAAACATGCTGGCCTTTTGCTAATTGAAGCTTAGAAGACATTCACCGGGTAGTCGACAATTACCCGGTATTCATCCGTGTCCTGATCCAGCGCACCGTAACCGTTGCCGCCACGGTTAGACGCCCATTGCAGACGCATCGCCAGGTCTTTGGCCTTGCTACCCTGGACCACGTACTTGAGCTCGATGTCTCGTTCCCGATGCCTGGCGTTTCTGCCGTCGGCGCTGTACCACGAGGCGTAACCGCGGCTGTCCGGATCGACCTTGGTCAGGTCCCCGTGAGTAGGACACCGCCGAGGTCAGGCCGGGCATGTCGAGGCCAGCAAAGTCGTAGGCGTACTTGAGTTTCCACGAGCGCTCATTCGGACCGTTGAAGTCCGAATACTGCTGGGAGTTGTCGAGATAAATGCTGTCGCCCTGGCTGATGTAATCGAACGGCGTGTTGCCGTTGACCCGCTGGTAGGCGGCGGTGACGCTGTGATGGCCCACGTCGACGGTGAAATGCAGGCTGTAGGTGTTGTTGTCGATGTTGCCCAGCAGTGCATCGCCGGTGTCTTGCGTGTGATAGAAGTGCAGGCCCGGGTTGAGGCTGACCAAGTCATTCAGCGAATAGGTGTAGTCCAGGTCGTAGTAGTACTGGTTCCAGATGTCCTTGAGTTCGGCCGCATACAGGCTGCTGGTCAGGCCCGGCAGGCCGCTCCAGGCCACGCCGGCCCAATTCAAATGCCGGCTTTCATCGCCATCGGCCAGGCTGCCATAGGACGTGCCGATGCGGGTGTGGCCGCTCTGGTTGTAGAGTTTGGTGAAGCTGGCCTGACCGCCCTCGATCATCAACCCGTCGACACTGTGGTTGGTCAGGCTGACGCCGCGAAAGGTCTGCGGCAGCATGCGGGTTTCGCCACCGGCGATCACCGGGTTGGCAAGGAACAGGTCGCCGGCCTTCAATTCGGTATCGAAGGCCCGCATTTTCAGGGTGCCGCCAGCGGTGGAAAACGAGCCCGGTGCCTTGCCGTTGCCCTCGCTGATCGGCAGGATGCTCGACCCGTCGGTGCCACCACCGCCGTCGAGCTTGAGCCCGAGCATCGCGTGGGCTTCAACGCCGAAACCGATGGTGCCCTGGCTGAATCCCGATTCGAAGCGACCGAGAAAGCCCTGACCCCACTCGATGTTGTCATCGGCCTTTTGCAGGCGATTGCGGTTCATGTAGTAGTTGCGGGCATTGAGGTTGAGGCTCGCCCCATCGACAAAGCCTTCGCGGCTGGATTCGTCGTCGGCCTGCACGTTGTTGGCCATCGTTGCAGTGATTGCAATGAACAGCGGACTGAATCTGAGAGGGAAACGCACGTGCGGTAAAGCTCCTTGGGTCAACTAAGTACTTCATTGTTTTGAAGTGCGGATGTTTGTTGTCAGGGAAGATGAACTGAAGGGGTTTAAAACCACCACGAAAAAAAGCCGCTGATAGCAGCGGCTTTGAAGACAACTTTTCAAAGGGAAGAGCCGATGAAAAGTGTCGAGGGAAACAGAGCGATACGTATGGATCAGCTGTCTTTCTCAACCCGTGGCTGGGCTTGAGTGCTCGACGCTTGAGGGGTTTGCGCAGCCTCTTGGGCCTTGGCTGTCAGTTCGTTTTGATACTGTTCGTAGGCCTTGGCGCGTTCGGCATTTTGTGCGACGAATGTCTGCGACTCTTCAGCCATGGCGAACGGAGACAGGAACAGGGACGACAAAACGAAAGCGCTGGCAATACCCATACTGTTGGACATCTTTAAACCTTCTTGCTTGGCAAGTGCTGTTTGATGGGGCAACGATAAGGGGCTTGGGCGAGGGGAAAAAGAGTGGATTGCATAAAGGACTGTTGCGCTAAAAGTAACAGTCCGCAGTTGCAAGTGGTTTGGCTTTTTTTGTGGCGAGGGAGCTTGCTCCCGCTCGGCTGCGCAGCAGTCGTAATCGGAGTATGTGGCCTGTCTGATTGAATGTAGTCGTATTTTTGGGGCCGCTTCGCAGCCCAGCGCGAGCAAGCTCGCTCGCCACAGGGAGTGGGGGGTCAGACTGGAAGATGAATCCCGAAGGTATTCATCCCATGATCACTGCGCACAAACACATCCCCGCCATGCATCAGCGCAATCGCCTTGACGATCGCCAACCCCAGGCCATGGTTGTTGCCGCTGTTACTGCGTGACGCATCAACCCGGTAGAAACGTTCGAACAGGCGCGGCAGATGCTCATTGGCAATCGGCGACCCCGGGTTGGCGACGCCGATGCTCACTTGGTGCTCCTCGACTTCGATCCGCACCTGAATCACTTGCCCAGGCGCGGTGTGCTGCACCGCGTTGCTCAGCAAGTTGATCAACGCCCGGCGCAGATGTGCGATCTCGATTCGCACCTGCGCATCGCCACTGACCTCGACCTGAACCTGCGCATCCTCAAGAATGAAATCCAGATATTCCAGCGTCGTCGCCACTTCATCAGCCAGTGAGGTGGACGTCAGTTGGGTGGCCTTGCTGCCTTGGTCGGCGCTGGCGAGGAACAGCATGTCGTTGATGATTGAGCGCAGCCGCTCCAGCTCTTCGAGGTTCGATTGCAGCACTTCGAAATAGTGTTCGGCGGAGCGCCCGCGTGTCAGTGCAACCTGGGTCTGGCCGATCAGGTTGGTCAGCGGCGAGCGCAGTTCATGGGCCACGTCGGCATTGAACGATTCCAGCCGCGAGTAGGCCTGTTCCACCCGTTCCAGCGTGGCGTTGAACGAACTGACGAACTGATCGAGCTCCGGGGGCAATGGCGATAATTGCAGGCGCCCGGACAGCCTCGGTGGTGCCAGGCGCTGGGCTTCCTGCGACAACTTGATCAGTGGTTTGAGGCCGATCCGCGCCACCCAGTAACCGAGTAGCGAGGCCAGCAATACCCCAATGATCGCCAGGCTGATCAGGGCGATCAGCAAGTGGTGCTGCGTCTCGTAAAAGGTTTCGGTGTCGATGCCGATCATGAAGCGCAGCGGTGGGCGCTGGTCCTTGGCTGGCAACTCGGTTAGCAGCACTTTCAGCGGGTACGGATGGTCGGGTAATTCCATGTCGCGCATGCCCAATGGGCCTTGGGCGAACGCGCGGATCGACGCGTCGGGTTGGCCGTATTCATAACCGGGATTACCGCTGACCACCCAAAAGCGAATGCGCTTGTCTTCTTCGCTCAGCAGTTTGAGCTTGGCGTTGATCTTCACCCAATGCTCGGGCGTGCCGTAACGGTTGAGCGCCGATTCGAGCACGCTGTAGCGGGCATCGAGCTCGGCTTCGGGCAGCAGGCCCAAGCCCTTGTCGACCTGTTGATACAGCGCACCGCCGATCAACAGAAACACCAGCAGCGCCACCAGCGTAAACATCCCGCTCAGGCGCAGCGCGATGGAGTTACTGGACACCACGGCTCTCCAGCACATAACCCATGCCACGAATGGTGTGCAGCAATTTCTCGTCGAACGGCCCGTCGAGCTTGGCCCGCAGGCGTTTGATCGCGACTTCGACCACGTTGGCGTCGCTGTCGAAATTGATGTCCCAGACCATCTCGGCGATGGCGGTTTTCGAGAGGATTTCACCCTGTCTGCGCGCCAACACACTCAACAGTGAGAACTCCTTGGCGGTCAGGTCCAGGCGGGTGCCGGCGCGGGTGGCTTTGCGGCTGATCAAATCTATCCACAGGTCGGCGATGCTCACCTGCACCGGCTCGTGGCCACCGCTGCGACGGGTCAGCGCTTGCAGGCGCGCCACCAGTTCGAGGAAGGAAAACGGTTTGCCGAGGTAATCGTCGGCGCCATCGCGCAGACCTTTGATGCGGTCTTCCACCCGCTCGCGGGCGGTGAGCATGATCACCGGGGTTTGCTTGCGCGCACGCAATGCGCGCAGCACGCCGAAACCGTCGAGGCCCGGCAGCATGACGTCGAGGACAATCACCGCGTAGTCATTTTCCAGCGCCAGGTGCAGGCCTTCGACGCCATCGCGGGCCACGTCCACGGTGTAACCCTGTTCCGTCAGACCGCGGTGCAGATAATCCGCGGTTTTTTCCTCGTCTTCGATAATCAGAACGCGCATGACCCCGCCTCAGTCTGTGGTCGCCAGCACCGGCTGCTGTGCTGGTGTGGGTCTATGGAATATCCGCTCAAGCCACAAGTATATGACCGGCGTAGTGAACAGCGTCAGCGCCTGACTCACCAGCAAACCGCCGACCACCGCGATGCCCAATGGCTGGCGCAGTTCGGCGCCGGTGCCGTAGCCGATCATCAACGGCAAGGCGCCGAGCAGGGCGGCAAGCGTGGTCATGATGATCGGCCGGAACCGTGTGAGGCAGGCCTCATGGATTGCCTCCAGCGGTGGCAGGCCACGGTTGCGCTGGGCATCCAGCGCGAAGTCGATCATCAGGATACCGTTCTTCTTGACGATACCGATCAGCAGCACCAGCCCGATCAGCGCCATGATCGAAAAGTCCTGGCCGCAGATCCACAGCATGATCACCGCCCCGAGCCCCGCCGAAGGCAGGGTCGAAATGATCGTCAGTGGATGCACGAAGCTTTCGTACAGCACGCCGAGAATGATGTACACCGCCACCAACGCCGCCAGAATCAACCACGGCTGGCTGGCCAGCGAACTCTGGAACGCCTGGGCCGCGCCCTGGAAGTTACCGCTGATGGCGGCCGGCATACCGATGTCAGCCTTGGCCTGGTTGAGCATGATCACCGCATCACCCAACGCCACGCCGGAAGCCAGGTTGAATGACAGGTTGGCCGCCGGGAACATTCCGTCGTGAGCGATGGACAACGGGCCGATGGTCGGCGCATCGAATTTCGCCAGGGCCGACAGCGGCACCATTTCCCCACTCAGCGGAGAGCGCAGGTAGAAATAGTTGAGGCTTTCGGCCTTGCCGCGCTGTTTGGTGTCCAGTTCCAGAATCACGTTGTACTGGTTGGTCTGGGTCTGGAATTCATTGATCTGCCGCTGGCCGAAGGCGTCGTACAGCGCTTCGTCGACATCGCTGGCGGTCAGGCCGAAACGTGCCGCCGCGCTGCGGTCGATGCTGATGTGGGTGATGCTGCCGCCCAGTTGCAAGTCGTTGGAAATGTCGCGGAACGCCGGGTTGCTGCGCAGTTTTTCCGTCAGGCGCTGGGTCCAGGTACTCAGGAGGGCACCGTCGTTGCTCTTGAGCACATATTGGTACTGGGCGCGGCTCGGGCCGGAACTGAGGTTGATGTCTTGCCCGGCGCGCAGGTACAGCACGATGCCCGGGACTTTCATCAGTTGCGGGCGAATCCGGTCGATGAACTGGCTGGCGGACACATCGCGGTCGCCACGCTTTTTCAGCGAAATCCAGAAGCGGCCGTTGGCGATGGTCTGGTTGCTGCCCGAAACACCGACCGAGTGCGAGAACGTCTCGACGGCGGGGTCGGCGGCGACGATTTCGGCCATCGCCAAGTGTTTTTTCACCATGTCGCCGTAGGAAATATCTGCAGCTGCTTCGGTGGTGCCGAGGACGAATCCGGTGTCCTGTACCGGGAAGAAGCCTTTGGGGATGAAAATGTAACCGGCAATGGCCAGCCCCAGCGACAGGCCGAACACACCGATCATCAATGTCTGATGGGCGAGGGCGCGGCGCAGGCCTTTGTCGTACAGCGCCAGCAAGCGCTCGCCGAAACCTGGTTTGCTGTGGGCATGATGCGCCGGTGCGCGCATGAACAGCGCGGCCAGCGTCGGTGCCAGGGTCAGGGACACCACCACCGAAATCAGGATGGTCGAGGTCGCGGTCAAGGCGAACTCCTTGAACAGCCGCCCGACCACGCCGCCCATGAACAGCAGCGGAATGAACGCCGCCACCAGCGAGAAACTGATCGAGACCACGGTAAAACCGATCTCGCCGGCGCCTTTGATCGCCGCCTCGCGCATGCCGTCGCCGGCCTCCAGGTGCCGGTGAATGTTTTCCACCACCACAATCGCATCGTCGACCACAAACCCGACGGACACCACGATCGCCACCAGCGTCAGGTTATTCAGGCTGAAGCCCATGATGTACATCAGGGCGAAACTGGCAGTCAGCGACACACCGAGCACCGCTGTCACGATCAGGGTCGCCGACAGTTGCCGCAGGAACAGCGCCATCACCGCCACCACCAGCAGGATCGCGATCAGCAGGGTGACTTCCACTTCATGCAGCGAGGCGCGGATGGTCTGGGTGCGGTCGATCAACACCTTGACCTGCACCGAAGCCGGCAACATGGCATTCAGTGTCGGCAGGGCCGCTTGAATTCGATCAACGGTCTCGACGATGTTGTCGCTCGGTTGCCGGAAAATCACCAGGTTCACCCCCGGCTGGCCGTCAGCCCAGGCCTGGATGTAGGCATCTTCGGAACCGTTGACCACTTTGGCCACGTCCTTGAGATGGACAGGGGCACCGTTCTTGTAGGAAACGATGAGTTGGCTGTAATCCTCGGGGTGGAACAACTGGTCGTTGGTGGACAGGGTCGAGATGCTCGACTCGCCGTACAACGCACCTTTGGCCTGGTTGAGGCTGGTTTTCTGGATCGCCAGGCGAATGTCCGCCAGGGTCAGGCCAATGGCGGCGAGTTTGTCCGCCGAGGCCTGCACGCGAATCGCCGGACGTTGCTGACCGGTGATGTTCACTTGGCCTACACCGTCGATCTGACTGATCTGACGGGCGAGTAGGGTTTCTACCAGATCGCTGAGTTCGGTGCCGGGCATTTGCGGTGAATTGATGCTGAGAATCAGCACCGGACTGTCAGCCGGGTTGACCTTGCGCCAGGTTGGCAGGTTGGGCATATCTTTGGGCAGTTTGCCGGCGGCGGTGTTGATCGCGGCCTGGACCTCCTGGGCGGCGGTGTCGATGCTTTTGTCGAGGGTGAATTGCAGGGTCAGGATGGTCGAGCCCAGGGCGCTGCTCGAGGTCATCTGGGTCACGCCGGGGATGGCGCTGAATTGCACTTCAAGCGGCGTGGCCACCGATGAGGCCATGGTCTCCGGGTTGGCGCCGGGCAGTTGCGCGGCCACCTGAATGGTCGGGAATTCCGCTTCCGGCAGTGGCGCAATCGACAGTCGCGGGAAGGCGATGACGCCGAGCAATATAAGGGCAAAGGTCAGCAGGACCGTCGCCACCGGATGATCGATGCACCACGCGGAAATGGAACCGTGGCCCTTCATGGTTTTGGCTCCGATTGGACCACTTGCGGTGGCTCGCTCAGTACCTGAACCGTCGAGCCGGGCTTGAGCCTCGATTGGCCGTCGCTGACCAGCACGTCGCCCGGTTTAACGCCTTTGATAATGTCCTGGCCGCTGCCTTGATAGACCATTTGCACCTGCACGGCTTCGACCTTGTCGCCGTTGACCCTGTACACGAAATGTTGATCGAGCCCGCGTTGTACGACCGTGGGCGGCACCACCAGCGCATTTTTATCCAGCGCCGTCTGAATCTTTACCGTCACCAGCAGGCCCGGCCAGAGTTTCTGTGCGGGGTTGGCGAATTCGGCCTTGGCGCGGATGGTGCCGGTGTTGGCGTTGATCTGGTTGTCGATCAGGGTCAGGTGACCTTCGCCCAGCAGGTTGCCGGTTTCACCGTCAGTGTCGGCGCCGATGTAAGCCTTGACCGGTGCTTGCTGTGGATTGTTGATCAGGCCTTGCAGGGTCGGCAGCATTTGCTGCGGCAGGGAAAACTCCACGGCGATCGGGTCGATCTGGGTCACCGTGAACAGACCTTGGGTGTCGGTCATGCGCAGGAAGTTGCCTTCATCGACTGTGCGAATACCAACGCGACCGGTGACTGGCGAGCGAATCTGTGTGTAGGAAAGCTGCACCAGAGCGGCGTCGATCGAGGCTTGATTGCCTTGGGCGGTGGCTTTGAGTTGGTTGACCAGGGCTTGTTGCTGGTCGTAGGTCTGCTTGGACACGCCGTCGTCGACCCTCAGCAATTTGTAGCGCTTGAGGTTGACCTGGGCCACTTGCAGTTGCGCCTGGCTTTCGCCCAGTTGCGCCCGGGCCTGGTCGAGGCTGGCGCGGATCGAGCGGTCATCGAGGGTGGCCAGCAGGTCACCCTGGTTCACCAGTTGGCCTTCCTTGACCAGCAGTTTGGTGAGGATGCCGTCGATTTGCGGGCGCACGACCACGCTGTGCAAGGACAACACCGAGCCGATGCCGCTGACGTAGCGGGGCACATCTTTTTCGACGACGCTGACCACCCGCACGGGAATGGCGGTGGGGGCGGCCAGTTTGGTGGCGGCGGGTTTGGTGGCGTACCAAACGCCCGTCGCTGCCAGGGCGATCAGAAGGGCGGCGAGCAGGGCGGTTTTTTTCTGAATTCGCATGCGAGTGGGGCGCCGGGCTGAGTGGTCTGGTTTTGTCAGGTTTATACCTTCCTTTATAAACCTGTTCGCCGGTCAGGAGCGTGACTGGTAACTGACGGCTCTGTCAGTTTGGACCTCCTTTGGTTGTTGCTGATTCCTTTGGTCTTGGCGGCCTTTGGGCCGACCATGTTCTTGTGGGTGGTGTACATATCCGTTGCTGCGGTAACGGCGGCTTATGGTTTCGCCCTTACGGCGAGTCCCTTTTGGCAAACGCCCCAAAAGGAACCAAAAGGTCTCGCCCCGAACGTACGGCCCCTCGCTGAGGCTCGGGGTTCCTTCGCTCCGGTATCCATCTGGGGGCATCGCCCTACGGTTGGCTTCGCTTCAACCTACATGCGATGTGTTCGACTGCGTCGAACGGCGCTGCGCGCCAATCCCCAGATGAACACCTCCACTCAGCCTCCCGA